>CAZERK010000439.1:0-3475 GCA_964514515.1 uncultured Planctomycetaceae bacterium | reverse complement strand
GAATTCGGCGCGCGGAGAACGCTACATCCGCGCCTCCGCGCCGAACGCCGGTTCATCCGCGGCGCCGCCCGATTCGTCACGGCGACCCCTGGATAGCAGAAAACGGTAGCTTTGAAAAGCGCGAAACAGACGTCAGACATCGCTTCGCTGCGCGGCGGTCTGCATCGTCTGCGTCGCGGGCGAGAAGCCGTGCCGCATCGTGTTCTCGGAAATCGTTCGAGGCACGGCGTATTGTTGCAGGTAGGCCGGCCCGCCGGCCTGCGTGCCCAAGCCCGACATCCTCAACCCGCCGAACGGCTGCCGATCCACGCGCGACACCGTGATCTTGCGGTTGACGTAGAGGCAACCGACGTCCAACCGGCGTTTGGCCGCCTCGATGTTGCGCGGGCTGCGAGAGAACACGCCGCCCGTCAGAGCGTAGGGCGTGCCGTTGGCGATTTCGATTGCGTGGTCGAAGTCGTCGGCCTTGATCACCGCCAGGACCGGCGCCAGGATTTCCTCCCGTGCGATCCGCGATCCGGGCGGCACGTCGGCGAAGACCACCGGAGACATGAAGTAGCCGGCATCGGCGGCGGCGTTCGGCGCCTGCCCGCCAAGCACGCAGCGGGCTTCCTTCTTGCCCGCCTCGACGAACTCCACGGCTCGCCGCAGGGCCTCCGCGTCGATCAGCGGGCCCACGGTCGTCCCGGGCGCGTCGGACGCCTTCGGCTTGATCCCCGCCGCGGCCTCGACCAACTTGGCCAGGAAATCGTCGTAGACCGACGATAGGACGATGCTTCGCGAGCAGGCCGTGCATTTCTGTCCGGAGTAATGGAAGGCAGACGCGATCGTCGCCTGGACGGCCTCGTCCAAGTCTGCGTCGTCGTCGACGATGATGGCGTTCTTGGCGCTCATTTCCGCCAACACGTGCTTGAAGCCGCGACGGTCGCTTCGCGTGCTGCGGGCCGTTTCGATGATGCCCGTGCCGACCTCGCTTGACCCGGTAAACGCGATCATGTCGACGCCGGGATGCTCGACGAGGCGCTTGCCGACCGTCTTGCCCGGTCCGGGCACGAAGTTCAGCACGCCGGGCGGCAGACCCGCGCCGTTCATCAGGTTGACGACGAACGCGCCGCACATCGATGCCGTGCTCGCCGGCTTCACGATGACGCCGTTGCCCATGACGACGGCGGCCGCCGCCATCCCGGTCAGCAGAGCCATCGGGAAGCAGAACGGGCTGATGACCGCGACGACGCCCCGGGGGGCATAGAAATACTCGTTCGTCTCGCCCGGATAGTCGCGCCGCCTCGGCCGGTTCGCCAGTCGCCTGGCCTCCAGGGCGTAGAACCGCAAGTAGTCGATGGCTTCGATGACGTCGCCGTGCGCCTCGCGCCACGTCTTTCCTACCTCGAAGACCAACCAGGCGGCTGCCTCAAACCGCCGCTCGTGCAGGGCGTCGGCCGCGCGATCCAGCACGTCCGCCCGCTCGGTCTGGGCGACGGCCGCCCATCGTTCCGACGCGGCCCGTGCCGCGGCGACCGCACGGTCGACGATCGCGGCGTCGCAAACAGCGGCGCGTCCCACGATCTGCGCGGGACTCGACGGATTCCGGGATTCGTACCAGGCCTCGGTCTCCGCGGGTCGGCCGTCGATGACCGCCGGCGCCTTTCGGCCGAGCTGCCCACGGACTTCCGCCATCGCGGCCTCCATCGCCTGTCGTTCGGCCGGCCGCGAGAAGTCTACCTCAGGTTCGTTAACGAAGGGATTCATCTCCGCATACTCATCTGGGTCTTGGATGTATGCCGCGGGAAGCGGCGTATCTGGAACATGCTCGTGATCGTTGGGGTCCTTGAGCAGCGTCTCGACCGGCACGCCTTCCCCGAAGCTCTGCCGTAGGAAGGACTCGTTCGCCGTGTTCTCGATGAGCCGGCGGATGAAGTAGGCCATGCCGGTCATCTGGTCGCCGACCGGGGCATACACGCGGAGCCGCTGCTTCATCCCGACCAGCGCCCGCTTGAGCGGGTCTCCCATGCCGGTCAGCATCTGCAGCTCGAGCGTCCGCGGCGGCAGACCGAGGCCATCCTCCAACGCCAGCACGGCGGCGATCGAGCGGACGTTATGACTGGCGAACGCCGGCCGGATCACGTCGGAGTTCTCCAACATCATCCGCGCGACCTTCTCGAAGGCGACGTCCGACTCCCATTTCCTCGTGAACAGGTGCCAGGGCCAGCCGTTCCGCACGGCCGCCGCCGTCTCCGAGTCCCAGTAGGCGCCCTTGACCAGCCGCACCGTGATCGGCGTGCCGCGCCGCCGCGTCCAGTCGACCAGTTCCGACACGTGACGCTCGCCGTCCGGCATGTAGACCTGAATCACGATGCCGCAGTCGGGCCAGTCGTGGAACTCCGGTTCGGTCAGGACGCGCTTGAATATCTCCAGCGTCAGGTCCTTGACCGAGTAATGCTCCATGTCGATGTTCAGCAAGGCGCCGGAGTCCCGCGCCGCCCTCAGGACCGGCCGCAGCCGATCCAGCACCGCCTCGATACTGCCGCCATAATCCAACGGGTCGAACTTCGTGACGATCGCGCTGAGCTTCAGCGAGATGTTGACGCGCGGCAGGGCGCCCCAAGGCGCCTCATCCAAGATGGCGGCGGCCTCCCACTCCCCCGCCCCCTTGCTGATCTCCTGGGTGAGCTGGATGTAATGCTCCTGGTGTTCGCGTGCGACGCGGTCGCTGATGACCGTCTCCCCCAACAAGTCCAGCGTGAAGGTCATGCCTTGCTTGCGGAAGCCCAGGACGGCGGCGATCGCCTCTCGCGGCGTAGCCCCCGCGATGAACTGGTTCGCCATCACCCCGCACGTCCATCGCGTGATGCCGGCGATCAGCCGTGCGTAGACCGAGTCCGGCTTGCGATACAGCAGGGCCAATCGCAGCGGCAACGGCAGCGGGCCGTGCTTGTCCTCGTCCCGTCGCAGGTATTCCAGGAGATGGCTTGCGATGTCTCGCGGGGTCCGCAACGCAGGCAGGACCTCGACGAACCTGAAGAGTCGCAGCTTCAGGTCCTCGTCCCGCGTCATCCAGTTCATGGATTGCTGTTGCCAGTACTCCATCGAGAACGGGTGCGGGCCCGCGCACTCCGCCCTTGCGAAGATTTCCTCACCGATCTGTCGTGTCGCAGCCTCTAGGGAAGCGGTGTTTAGGTGTACCATGGTCAGCGGCTCAAGTCCCGCGGGCAGTCTACGCCCAAGCCCATCGGCCGACAACCGTTGCAACGGGCGTGCCGCCCCTCTAAACTCCGCCGTCTATGCACGAGAAACAAGCTCCTTTGCGCCGGATATGTGCCAGGCTGCGTCGTGGGCCGCACCTGTGCCAAGCGACCACCGAATACAGCGCAAGGGCCGGCCTGGAACGTGCTGGGGACGGCGGCAGGACTCCTCCTCCTCGCCTGTCGGCAGCGATTGAACGCCGGGAAACGGCTTATCGGAGGCAGGATGCGCG
>CAZERK010000438.1:0-3477 GCA_964514515.1 uncultured Planctomycetaceae bacterium | reverse complement strand
GCCCCCCCGTGGGCGACGCAGCCTCGTCATGCTGCCCTGTTGCCCCATGCGTCGGACGTCCCGCGCGCCGGGAACGCCACAAGCGAGCGAGAAATACCCCAATTGGAAAGCGCCGAGTCGTCTGATCCCGCTTGCAGCATGTTTCATCAAGCGGCTGCCTGCCAAGTCAATTGTGACCCAAGCGGCGGCGGATGCAGGCGGCCCGGGCGGAGCTTCGTTGCTCGCCGTTCAGCCGCGTTCCGTAGCGCTTCTGGAGGTGCGCGGGCTGCGTGATGAGGAACAACTCGTTGACGGTCTGGAGGTCGACCTCCTTGATGCGCCCCAGATTCACGCCCAGCCGCAGATGGGACAGGTGCAGCATGGTCTCTTCGGTGCTGATGGTTCGCGCGTGCTTGAGGACGCCGTACGACCGCCAGATCCTATCGTCCAGCGCCAGCGGGCGCTCCTGAATCAGCGCTTGTCGAGCCCGGTGCTCGTAGTCGATGATCTTGGGAATAACCAGATGTTTGAAGTCGTCGAGGATTTCCTCCTCCGTCCGCCCCAGGCTGACCTGGTTGCTGATCTGGAAGAAGTCGCCCGTCGCCTCCGTTCCTTCGCCGAACAGCCCTCGGACCGCCAGGCGCATGTCGCGCGCGGCACGGAAGACCCGCTCGATCTCGCCCGTGAGCTTCAGCGCCGGCAGGTGCAGCATGACGGAGATGCGGATGCCCGTCCCGACGTTCGTCGGGCAGGCCGTCAGGTAGCCGTAGCGCGGATGGAAGGCGTAGTCCAGCCGCTCCTCCAATAGGTCGTCGAGCCGGCTCACGTCGTCGTAAAGCTCGTCGAGCTGCAGCCCGCTATGGATGACCTGGACGCGCAGATGGTCTTCCTCGTTGACCATCACGGACGCCGTCTCGTTCCGCAAGATGGCGACGCCGCGTCGTCCGCTCGCCTCGGCATGTTGACGGCTGATGAGGTGCCGTTCGAGAAGAAGCTGACGGTCCAGCTCGTCCAACTCCTCCAAATCCAGGTAAACCCAGTCGCCGTCGCCGGGCCGCGAGGTGATGTACTGGCGGATCGTGTTGACGAGTTCGTCGCGTTGGGCGCCCGTCGCCTTGGCCAAGAAAGGATACTTCGCGAGGTTCCGCGCCAATCGAACGCGCGAACTGATGGCGATGTCGGCCATCGGCCCGGCCCCGCTGAGCCATTCGACGGGCTTCTTCACCATCTCGTTGATCATGATTGAGTTTCCATCGCCTGGATTCGGTCGCGAATCTTGGCCGCCTCCTCGTACTTCTCGTCGTCGACAGCCTTCGTGAGCTCCCGACGCAGTCGAACCAGATCGCTCTCAACCGAACGCGGGACGGAGACCCGCCGCGGGACCTTGCCGATGTGATGGCTAGCGCCTTCGTGGGCCCGCTCGATCAAAGGGATGAGGGCCTTCTCAAAAGCGTCGTAGTCGTTCGGGCAACCTAGGAGGCCGCCGTTGCGAAACTCCACGAACGTGAGCCCGCACTTCGGGCACCGCAACTCCGCCAGTTGCTGCACGCTCGCCTTGTCGGCAACGAGGCCGCTGAGCAATTCGTTGATCGGCATGTGCGCCACGGGCTTGGGCATGACGCCCTGAGACTGAGCGCATTGCTCGCAGAGATGCCGCTCCCGCATCTCGCCCTCCGGCGTGATGTCGGTGAGATGCACCGTCGCTGGCTGTTTCTTGCAGACCTGGCAGGCAAGGTTCATGGAAATCACGGCCTCCCCGGAGGCGCCCGCGCGTCCGAGAAATCCTAGAGCGATACTGTTGTATCGTCAACCGGACGGCCTCGCATCAGGTTCAATCGTCGAGTCGCCTTCGGCCGAAAAGGGCACGAACCCGGCGGCGCAATCGGCCGTTTCCCAGACGCGCACTTTGACGATTCGGACGCTCGGCGGCGGCGCCGCCCGGATGCGATCGTGGATATATTGAGCCACGCGTTCCGTCGAAGGATTGCCGCCGGCGAGGGCCGGCAGGTCGTTGAGGCGTGCGCCGTCCAGCGGTTGGATCGCCTCGGCCAGCTTCCGCTGCAATTCGGTGAAGTCGGCGACGAGGCCCGCCGAGTCCAATGCGCCGCCCTCCAAGAACACCTCAACCTGCCATGCATGCTCGTGCAGCGGTTCGCGCGCGCCGTCGGGCATTTGCAGGCTGTGCCCGGCGACGAAGCGGGCCTTCAACACGAGTTCCCAGGTTCCGCGGTTCACCGATTCTCCTTCGCGCGAGATCGCCATGCTGAGTCTCGGCGATGCCGGGACGCGCATCACCGTTGTTTAGCCGCGAGTTGAAGGCGAGCGCGTTCGGCGGCGCATCATGCGCCGCTGCATGCCGGAGCGCTCCGCGGCGCAAACACGTCAGCCCAGGCCGTCGCCAGCGCGATGACCAACGCCGGCGCCAACTGCATGAACAGTCGTGACGGCGTTTGGTCGTTCATCGCAAACCGCGACTGCTCCGTAAACAGGAAGACCCCGGCCTGGAAGGCGCACAGCCCGAGCACGAGCAGAAACGTCGGCAGCCGAGCAAACCGGCCGGCGGGCAGGAACAGCCCCAACCATCCAACGACGACCAGCCAGAACAACAGGCTGAAACTCGACCACGCAAACAGGTGTTGCCAGAGCTTCCTCCAGACTTCTGGATGATAGCGGATGGATGCGGCCGCCTCCGTCTGCTCCGTGAAATCGACAAGCAGAGCCACCGCCACGACCCCCACCGCTCCCAGCAGGCCCGACGCAAGGCGGCCCCGCCATGACATCAGACGGAACAGCCGCCCGCTTGGCACGACGATCGCCGCGACCGCAATCGCCGCCAGCGGCGGACCTTCTCGCTTGAGGCACGCTGCTGCGACGGCCATCGCCCAGGCCGCGATCAGATAGCGCAATCGGCCGTCACGTCTCGGTGACTCGCCGTTCATCGCGGTCGACCGTCCACGATCCAGCCCCAGCCTCCGGTCGTCGTCGCAAAACTCAGGTGCACCCGC
This sequence comes from uncultured Planctomycetaceae bacterium, assembly GCA_964514515.1. Lineage (GTDB taxonomy): Bacteria > Planctomycetota > Phycisphaerae > UBA1845 > UTPLA1 > CAZERK01. The sequence goes on along the minus strand of CAZERK010000438.1, from coordinate 493 downwards.
CCGGCTTGCGGATTGGGCCGCGCTGATGCCGTTTCGCCATATCAGGAGAAAGACAACCGCGCCTGCCAGGTAGGACGCCAGGATCAAGTCTGCGTAACCCGGTCGATAAGCGTGTACGACGATCAGCGGCATCGAACCGACCAAATACGCTCCAATCCAGGACGGGACGACAGGCAGCCATAAGCGAAGCCCGCCAGCCGTCAACAGAACCAGGTTGGCGTAGAACAGCAGCCACGGAAGCGTCGTCAACGATTCTCCCCAACGGCCGGTCAGAAGCGGCAACCAAGCGGCGACGAGCGAAACGAACGGCGGATACCGTGGATTGGAGCCCGCCTGGTAGTAGTCGTGTCTCGGATCGAGCGGCAGCTCGTCAAGCGCCGCAATCACCTTCGGCTTGTAAAGCCAAATCGTCAGGGCGTCATCGCTCCGCGACGGGACCCACGCGTGGGCCGCCGCCACGATGCACAGCTAGGCGAGCAGGCTGGCACACAGG
>CAZERK010000437.1:0-3484 GCA_964514515.1 uncultured Planctomycetaceae bacterium | reverse complement strand
AGACCCAATTGACCCACGTATAGTCCGGATGCTTGACCAAGACGAAGCTCAGGGCGACGCACCCGAGGAACAGGATCGCGTTGACCAGCTTCTGAAGCGGTATCACGCTGCCCTTGGGGAGCCAACGGAATTCCTCGAGCTTGGCATAAGCCACGAGGCTGCCGAGAAACGTCACGCCGCCGATCAGCCCTGACGCCGCCGCCGCGATCACGCCCTGCATCGACGGGTCGGCCAGTTGCGCCGTCCCGCTCCCGAGGGCCGCCGCGGCCAGGTTCGTCGCGCTCTGGGCGACGGGCTCGGCCTGCTGCTCGTGCAGCCAGGCGCCGGCAACCAGGACGGAGGCCAAGCCGCCGAAGCCGTTGTACATCGCAACGAGTTGGGGCATCGCCGTCATCCGCACGCGGGCCGCCAGCCAAGCGCCGACCGCCGTGCCAATCAGCAAGCCGACGTAGATCCAGACGGGATGCAGGACGTCCTTGTGTAGAAGCGTGACGACGATCGCGAGCAGCATCCCGAGCGCGCCGAGCAAATTGCCGCGAACGGCCGTGCGAGGATGCGTCAGGCCCTTGAGCCCGAAGATGAACAGCGTGGAGGCCACGAGGTAGGCCAAATTGATGAGCCAATTCGGTAAGACAACAGGCACGTGTCAGCCCTTCCTCTTGAACATGCCAAGCATCCGATGCGTCACCATGAAGCCCCCGACGACGTTGATCGTGGCGAAGATCACGGCCAGGAAGCCGAGGACGGCCGTCAGCGCCGTATGCTGGCTTCCGGTGGAGAGGATCGCCCCGATGATCGTGATGCCGGAGATGGCGTTCGAGCCGGACATCAGCGGCGTGTGCAGCGTGGGCGGGATCTTGGTGATGACCTCGAAGCCCACGAACATGGCAAGCGCGAAGACCGTCAGCAGCGGCAGCAACTCTTCCATCAGGATCGAGCCTCCGAAGAGGGCGCCAGCGGCGCCAAGCCCATCGCCTCCCGCACGCGGGGATGAACGATTTCGCCGTTCTCTGTAATGAGCGTGCCGGCCACGCACTCGTTCGCCCGATCGAGGACGACCTGCCCCTCCTTCGTCAGATCGAGAAGGAAGGCCCCGACGTTGCGCGAGAACATCTGGCTCGCATGGTAGGGGACGGTCGCGGGCAGATTCAGCGGACCCAGGATGGTCACGCCGTGCGCCACGACCGCCTCGCCGGCCTTCGTCCGTTCGCAGTTGCCGCCGGCTTCCGCGGCCAAGTCCACGACGACCGATCCGGGCGACATCGCCTGGAGCATGTCCGCCGTGACGAGCCGCGGCGCCGGCTTGCCCGGGATCAGGGCCGTGCAGATGGCGATGTCCGCGTCCTTGACCTGTTGGGCGATCGCCTCGCGCTGCTTAGCCTTGTAGGCGTCTGACATCTCCTTCGCGTAACCGCCGGCGTCTTCCGCGGCCTCGCTCGGCGCGGCGACCTCGACGAAACGCGCGCCGAGGCTCTCCACCTGCTCCTTGACGGCAGGGCGCACATCGAAGGCATAAACAACGGCGCCAAGGCGTCGGGCCGTGGCGATGGCCTGCAAACCGGCCACGCCGGCGCCGAGGACGAGCACGCGGGCCGGCGTGATCGTGCCGGCGGCCGTCATCATCATCGGGAACATCTTCTTGAGTTCGGCCGCGGCGAGCAGCACCGCCTTGTAACCGGCCACCGTGCTCTGCGAGCTCAGCACGTCCATCTTCTGCGCACGGCTGATGCGCGGCATCATGTCGAGGGCGATCGCTCGAATCCCCGCCTCCGCAAGCTGGCGCACCAGATCATGCCGCGCGAGCGGGGTCAGAACGGAGAGCAGCATCGCGTCCCGCTTGAGTTGGCCGATGCCGTCGGGACCGGGCGGCGAGACCAACGGGACGATATCGCCCGGCTGGTAGGCGCCGGCTGCGTCGGAAACGATGGTCGCGCCGGCCGCCTCGTATCGGTGGTCCTCGAAACCGGCCGCCAGACCGGCGCCCGTCTCCACGACGATTTCCAAGCCAGCCTTCTTCAGACGCGTGCAAGTCTCAGGAACGATGGCGACGCGATGCTCGCCCTCGGCAGTCGACTTCGGAATAGCGACGCGCATGGATATCCCTCGAACAGTCCGACGGTCGGCGATGACTTCGTGACGCGGTCCCATGCGCCTCGTGACGCGGCCCTGCCAGCCGACGTGCGCATGGTTTGCATCGTGCTTCTCGTCCTTGCTTTCCGGCCCGCCCACGAGAAAGGCCGTTCTCATGGGCTTGGATGTCGCAAGTCCCAGAAGTGTAGCGCTGCTGACTCGGCGTTGGCAAGGATGATCGGCAATCTTGATGCACGAAGCTGAGCCACCGCGACAACACGACCAGAGTTGCCTGTGTGCGCACCCGTACAGAGCGGCCCTCACGCAGGGAGCGCGGACCGCTCCTTGACGGTCGCGGTTCTCTTCAGACGAGATCCGAGCAGGCACATGCGGCGGACTTCCGTGAGCCCTCGACGCCCGGCCCGCTTGCTCGTGCCTCGTCCAAAATCTTGACGCCTTGCCCGGAACGGCCTAGATTGCGATCCGTCGACACCGCGATCATGCCAAGGCCGCCACGCCGATGGCCTGGAACGGCCCTGGTTTGCGTGCAGCCGACGCCTCGTCGGATGGCGCAGTTTGGGCGCGGAAAGGGAGTTCGTCATGCAACCATCCCGACATCCCCAAAGGGCAAGGACCTTGGCGGTAACGATCAGCCTATTGGCAACCCTGGCATCGTGGACGGGTTGCCAGTCTGGGCAAGCGGCCAAGCAAACCGCCGACAGCCAAGCCGCAGCGCCATCCGTGCGGATCGACCGGACCGAAAACGGGGCCGCCCTCGCAAACGAGCAGGAAGAGGAAGCCGCCCACAACCTGCCCAGAACGCTGTCCTTCCAGATGACCGGCAGGGCGGAGCCGGCCGATACCGGTGCGACGACGGAGCGACGAGCCGCGGCCGTCCAGGCTGCTATCATGGACAGTCTGTGCCAGGCGGTTATCGAGGCCCGACGAACACGGGGCCGATCGACGCACGACTTCACGGCGGAGTTGGGGCCGCGGCTGCGAGTCTCGCACCGGACGGTCAACAGCGGCGGCGAAGTACAGGTCACGCTCATCGCCCAGGGCACGCAGACGACCTGGATCGTCCGCGACAAGCAGTTGCAGCATCCGGCGCACGATCTCCAGCTCGTAAGGCAGGTCTTTGAAGAAACGAATGGCGAGTTCTCGCTATTGGGCACGAACTGGGAGGCGTCGCGCGGCGAGTACGTCGCGACGGTCGGCTGCTATCTGCCTAAGGGCCTGAACACGGCGATTGCGTCCGACGCACCGCACGACGGAGCGTCCGAAGGCGCCGCCGTGCCCTGACGCGCCCTGCAAGACCAAGACGGTCTACGATGGCAGTTCACGGTTGCATGCGCCCGTAGCGGCCGATCCGCCGTGGCGGGTAGCCGACGCGTGAAGGAGCAGGCAACGAATT
>CAZERK010000436.1:235-3489 GCA_964514515.1 uncultured Planctomycetaceae bacterium | reverse complement strand
ACCGCTGACGGCCGCCATCCACTACCAGTCCCGGCCTCATTCTGCATAATGGCGCCCCAGACTGAATGGACCTGTCCGCAGCGCCCGCGGTAAGTTAGCCCTAAAGGCATCAGCCCATGAACTACGTCAAATCCAAACAACGTGTCGCCGATCACGGGGAAGTCTTCACCCCGGCGTGGATGGTCGAGGCAATGCTCGACCTGGTGAAGGACGAGACCGAGCGCATTGACGCCCGTTTCCTGGAACCAGCCTGCGGCAGCGGCAACTTCCTCGTTCAGATCCTCCGGCGCAAGCTCGCCGCGGTGGAACTCAAGTACGGCCAATCCGATTTCGAACGGCGGCACTATGCCCTTCTCGCTCTGATGTGCACCTATGGCATTGAGCTCCTGGCGGACAACATCACCGAGTGCCGCGCGAACATGCTGGAGATCCTTGCCGAGTATCTGAATCTCGATGAGCCGGACGAGCTCTACCGCGCCGCGTCCTACGTGCTGTCGCAGAACCTTGTCCATGGCGACGCGCTCCAGATGTGTACCCACGATGGCCGGCCCATCACCTTCGCCGAGTGGGGCTACCTGGGCAAGGGCAAATTCAAGCGGCGCGACTTTCGCCTGGCCGCCCTCGTCCAATCCGCAGCCCTCAACGCGAAGAGACCGCATTCCGCACACCCTGGAAAACACGAACTTTTCACGCCGATTAAGGAGTACTCGCCAATGACGCTGAGCGAGTTGGCCGTTGCCGGACCCAGCGCCACTCCCAAGGAGGCAGTATGAACGCTCAGGCCAGCTTTAGACTGCGCGGTCGCAACCCCGATGTGTTGACTTGCATCGCCAACCTCTCTAACGACGAGGTCTTCACGCCACCAGAATTCGCCAACAGGATGTTGGATACGCTGGCCGCGGCGTGGTCGGCTGGCCACAATGGCGCAAATCTCTGGGCGGATAGGACAGTGCGGTTTCTCGACCCTTGCACCAAGTCGGGCGTATTCCTGCGTGAAATAACGAGCCGTCTGAACATGGGCCTGAACGACGAGATCCCGGATCTGGAGCAGCGCGTCAATCATATTCTGACCAAGCAGGTGTACGGCATCGGCATCACTCATCTCACCAGCCTGCTGGCGCGGCGCAGTGTCTATTGTTCGAAGCACGCCAACGGCGAGTATTCCATTGGCAAGGGCTTTACCAGCGACGCGGGCAACATCTGGTTCGAGCGCACGGAGCACACGTGGGAAGATGGCAGGTGTACGTACTGCGGCGCAAGCCAGAAGGCGCTCGACCGCAGCGAGGGACTTGAAACACACGCCTATGCGTTCATTCACACAGACAATATTAAAACTCGAGTGGCCGAGTTGTTCGGAGGCAATATGCAGTTCGACGTGATCATAGGCAACCCACCTTATCAGTTGGATGACGGCGGCTACGGCACGAGCGCCGCGCCGATCTATCAGCTGTTTGTGGAGAAGGCGCTTAACCTTGACCCGCGCTTCGCTGTTTTCGTGACACCATCGCGGTGGATGGGCGGGGGCAAGGGGCTCGACAAGTATCGGGAGCGGATGCTTTCCGACAAGCGCCTGCGAGACATAGTGGATTACCCTAAACTCTACGAGGGCTTTCCAGGCGTTAAGATTCGCGGCGGCATCTCTTACTTCCTGTGGGATCGCGAACACAACGGTCCGTGCTCAGTGCAGACCATCTGGGACGGGCAGCCGACTGGCCCCGCCATAGCGCGTCATCTCGATGCTTACGACATCCTTGTCCGGCGCAATGAAGCGGTGCCAATCCTGGACAAGGTAAGATCGAAGGGTGAACCGACGCTAGATCGTCGGGTCTCCAGTCAGAAGCCCTTTGGCTTGCGTACTTTCTTCCACGGAAAACCCACTCCCAAGGGCCTCCATAATCCCGTGAAGCTCTTCGGTTCCCAGAGGATCAGTTATGTCACACGCTCTGAGATTCCTGCGAACGCCGAATGGATCGATAAATGGAAAGTGCTCATGACTCGCGTCCAGGGCACGAGCGCCGCAATTGAGACAAAATTCCTCAGCAAGCCGATCATTGCTGAGCCCGGCACGGCATGTACTGAGAGCTACCTTGTTGCCGGCCTCTTCGACACTGAAGCTGAGGCGACTAATTACGCTAGCTACCTGCGTACCCGTTTCACTCGCTTTCTTGTTTCAATACGCAAATCCACCCAAGATGCGCCGAAGCATGTCTACGCTTTCATTCCTGACCTGCCACTTGACCAAGTGTGGACCGACGCCAAGCTCTATAAGCGATATGATCTAACCATGGAGGAAATACTTTTCATAGAGACGCAGGTCGCCGAGCACGACGATTCTTCCCCCGATGAAGCAGTCGCCAATGAAGGTGTCGATGAATAAGCCCACCGTCGATGAAATTCTCGCGCCTAAGCCGGAATCGCGGCCGCGCATTTACGCCTACTCGATTGACGACCAGGAGCACCAGGGTCTCCTCAAGGTGGGCCAGACCACGCGTGAAGTGAAGCAGCGCGTCGCCGAGCAGCTAAAAACCGCTGCCATCAAAAACTACATGATCGAGCTGGACGAACCGGCTACCCGCGGCGACGGCACGATCTTCACCGACCACGACGTGCGCACGGCGCTTGTCCATAAGGGCTTCGAGAAGGTTGAATTGGAGTGGATGTGCTGTTCGGTCACGGACGTGAAAACCGTGCTCACTGAGTTGCGCACTGGGAAAAGGTTCACTGGCACGCATCACCAGACCTTCACCATGCGGCGGGAGCAGGCCGAGGCGGTAAACAAGACCCACGCCTACTTCCACTCCATCTGGCAAGAGGATATGCACGCCGTTCCGCGCTTCCTCTGGAACGCCAAAATGCGCTTCGGCAAGACCTTCGCCACCTACCAGTTGGCCAAGAAACTCGGCGCCAAACGCGTGCTCGTGGTGACCTTCAAACCCGCCGTCGGGGATGCCTGGCAAACTGATCTTGAGTGCCACGTTGACTTTGACGGATGGCAGTACCTTTCTCACAATTCCGGCAGTGATCCGACGAAAGTCTCCGCCCAGAAGCCACTGGTCTATTTCGGTTCCTTCCAGGACCTGCTGGGCCGCGACGACGCGGGGAGCATCAAGCCCAAGAACGAATGGCTCCATGTCGTGAATTGGGACCTCGTTGTCTTCGACGAATATCACTTCGGGGCGTGGCGGGAAACCGCCAAGGAACTCTTCGAGGGTGAGGAGGAGACCGTCGCCCGGAAGGAGGCCCGGATCGAATAC
>CAZERK010000436.1:0-225 GCA_964514515.1 uncultured Planctomycetaceae bacterium | reverse complement strand
GTGAACGAAGACCTGAGTGAACTCTCATCGAAGGAGATTGAGTTCCTGCCCATCACCACAAAGGCTTATCTCTACCTGTCAGGCACACCGTTCAGGGCGCTGGCCTCCGGCGAGTTCATCGAGGAGCAGATCTTCAACTGGACCTACACCGACGAGCAGCGTGCCAGGGAGGAGTTTGCAGCGGCCAATCCGGACAAATGGAACCCTTACGGCGCACTGCCCCAG
>CAZERK010000435.1:0-3492 GCA_964514515.1 uncultured Planctomycetaceae bacterium | reverse complement strand
TGAAGGAGAGACCTGGCCGAATGCGATCAACGTCGCACGTGCGGCGGCCTCGTAGCGCGGACTCGCGAGGATCCGAGTGATCGGTATGGGCGACGAGAGCGACAAGAAAGTGGCTCGGTTGATCGTCGAGGTAAGCGACGACCATCTTGAGGCCTTCCTGCGCGTGCGCGATCCCGACGATCCCATTCCGTTGACCGCGGACGAGGTGCTGTCGGCGTTGGGCGAGGCCAGGATCGCCGTGACCGACGAGGTTCGAGGCAAGGTCGACGCGTTTCTCCAACACCTCCAATCGTCAGAGGATCGAACCGCTTCTTTTCAGGTGGCTCAGGGCAAAGCGCCCGTGGAAGGCACGGCCGGAGACTTCATCATCAGCGAAACGCTCGGGCATGAGCACAAGGACCCCGACGGCGAGGATCCAATCGATTACTATTCGTTCAACACGATCATCACCGTCGAACCCGACACCGTCATCGGCCGCCTCGTGCCGGTGGTGTTGAGTCGGCCGGGGCGCGACGTCTTCGGAAAGAGCCTGGAGCCGCGATCCCAGCCGAAAGACATTGATCTCGATCCCACCGTCAAGCGGTCGAGTGAAGATCCGCAGTTGTTGGTCTCCTGCGTGCCGGGCAGGATCAGCTTCGAGAAGCGGTGCGTGGGGATCAAGGAAGTCGTCGAAGTCCCCGGTGACGTCGACTTCGAGTGCGGCAACATCGATGCGTTCATCGATGTGGCCATCAAGGGCACAATCCTCGACAATTTCCAGGTCAAGTCGAAGAAGTCCATCACGGTGGGCAACACGATCCAGGCCGCCGAAGTGGAAGCCGGCGGGGATATTCTCGTGCACGGGGGCGTTGTGGGCCGGGGCAAGGGTAAGATCCGGGCGAAGGGTCAGATCCTGGCCAAGTTCGCCGAGGAGGCCAGCCTGCGGGCAGAGGGGCCGATCCTTGTCACCAAGGAGTTGATGAACTGCCGCATTCACACGAAGGGCAGATGCGTCGTGGCCCGCGGGGCGATCATCGGGGGTGAGACGTACGCCCGAGAGGGTGTCGAAGCCGGCGCGCTCGGCAGCGAGGCGGGCGTTCCCACGAGCATTATCGTGGGCGTGCACCCGGACGTCTTGGCGCGAGCGGACGCCCTAGAACAGGAATGCAAGGCCAAGCTCAAGGCCATTGAGAAGATCCGACAGACGGTCCAACCGCTATTGGCCAACCTCAAGCGCCTGAACTCGGAACAGAAGGAGCGAGCGACGGAATTGCTCTTCAAGGCCGATGCGATGGCGGCGGAGATAGCTGAAGCCGACGCTCGACGAGACCGACTGATCGAGGAGGCCAGGGCGCCCGAACCGCCTGCCGTGCTGGTCAGCAAGACCATCCACGCGGGGACGTGCATTCGAATCGGACGTCGGCACGTGCTGTTCCAGTACCCGCTCAAAGGGCCGGTCAAAATCGAGAAGCGGAAGGTGAAAAACGTCACAGAGTTCGTGGCCGTCAGCCAAGCCAGCGGCTCCGTGACCCCGCTCAAGAGCGCCGAGGTGGTCGGCGACGTTGCGCGGGCCGAGCGGACGGTTGGCGCCATGTGAGTAGCTCATGGATCAGGTGGTTGACATAGCCGACTTCAAGGTGGCTGCGGGGCCCCAGGACACGCTCGTCACGTACTCTCTCGGAAGCTGCATCGGCGTCACGATTTGGGATTCCGAAGTCCGAGTCGGGGGCATGATCCACTTCATGCTGCCCGACTCCTCCCTGTCCCCGGCAAAGGCGAAAGCCAACCCGCCCATGTTCGCCGACACAGGCATCCCGCTGCTGTTTCGAGCGGCGTATCAGCTCGGCGCCTCGAAGAAGCGGTTGATCGTCAAGTGCGCCGGGGGCTCCCAACTGCTGGACGACAAGGGCACGTTCAGCATCGGCAAGCGCAACTACGTCATGCTCCGAAAGATCTTCTGGAAGAACGGCATCCTCATCGACGCCGAAGACGTGGGCGGCTCGATCAGTCGGACGATGCGGCTGGAAATCGGAACCGGACGAGTGACGCTCAAGACGCGCAATGGGGAGGTGGAGATGTGATTACCTCCGAGGAGATCCTCAGCAAACTCGGGGCGCTGCCGCCCCTGCCAGGCACGGCCGTCAAGCTGATGAATGTCATCAACGACCCGCGCAGCACCGTCGAAGACCTGGTCGACACCATCCGGTATGACCAAGCCGTGACCGGGGAGGTGCTGCGATTGTGCAACTCCGCGTTCTTCGGCCTGTCGCGCACCGTGACCTCGCTCAACGAAGCGATGCTCTGTCTCGGAACAGTCAAGGTGCTGCAACTGGTCATGTCGGTGCACACCAACGCCATGCTGGCCCGGCCGCAAGGCGGCTATGGACTGCCGCCAGGGATGCTCTGGAAGCACTCCGTGGCCGTGGCGTTGGCGTCGGCGATTGTGGGCCAACGTCTCAACATTCCCAACGTCAACTTGGCGTTTACCGCGGGGCTGTTGCACGACATCGGGAAAGTCGTGCTCAACGAGTACGTCGCGCGGGAGTTCGCCGAAATCGTTCGCCGCGTCACCGAAGATCACCAGTCCTTTGCGGAGGCGGAACGAGACGTCTTGGGATTCTCGCACCAGGAAATCGGCGCTCGCATCGCGGAGAAGTGGAAGCTGCCGGAGGCGATCGTCCGTTGCATCCGCTTCCATCACGAACCCCACCTTCTCGATCCGCCCGACGTGTTCGTTGACGCCGTTCATTTGGCCAACTGCATCTGCCTGCTACTGGGCGTCGGGCTCGGTGAGGACGGCTTGTACAGCCGGGCGGACGCCAGCGTGTCGGAGCGGCACCATCTGCGTGAAAGCGACCTGGAACTCGTTGGAGCCCAAACGCTGTCGGACCTGAGACGCGTGGAGAAGCTATTTGCCGACTGTAATCCGTGCGACGTTCGGCACGAGCAAGCGGTCTGCGAGGAGCACTGTGATGTGTAAGGACATTCTAATCGTGGACGACTCGGCAACCATCCGGCAGATGGTCAAAAAGACCATGCAGATGGCCGGTCTGGACATCGGGGATGTCTACGAGGCCTCCAATGGCATCCAGGCGCTCGCACAACTCAACGATCATCCCGTCGCGGCGATGCTGGTCGACATCAACATGCCGACCATGAACGGCATCCAACTGCTCACGCGGATGAAGGAGAACGGCCGGCTCCAGAACATCCCCATCGTGATCGTCTCCACGGAAGGCAGCCAAGAGCGCATCCATCAGCTCGAACAGTTCGGCGCGTTCGGATACATTCGCAAGCCATTCCAACCTGAGCAATTGCGAGACGTGCTCAGGCCATTGTTGGGAGTAAAGGACGATGCCACCGCAGACGACGGCAACGCTCAAGACGATCTTTTCTGACGTCCTGGCCAACCTCGCGTTCATGTTCACGGACGACGAGATCCCCGAGCCCCCGCAGGGCGATCCGTGGATCGAGACCACCATCGACTACAAAGGGCCCCGAAGCGGACAGCTC
>CAZERK010000434.1:0-3510 GCA_964514515.1 uncultured Planctomycetaceae bacterium | reverse complement strand
TGCCCACGTGCTTGAGGGAGACGTATTCGGTGTCGCGAACGAGGTCCGGAATCTTGAACGAGGCCAGCAAGCCGACGAGAATCTTGCAGTCCTCCCGCGCCGCCTCCAGGCGATGCTTCAGACCGAGCAACTCTTCATCTCGGGGGAAGTGCGTCACGCCGCCGACGTGGACCGCGATCGGATGAATATGCCGGCCGGCCACGACGCCGCAGATGTCGTTCGACAGCTTCTTCAGCCGCAGGGCGAGCTTCACGACGTCCGGATGCGTCTTCGCCAACGGAATGACCGAGCCCACGCCCAGGTAGTCCGGCACTGCCAGGAAACAAACATGCAGGAAGTGGCTCTGCAACTCCTCGCCGTACAGGAGGAGCTTGCGGAGCATGAGCGATTGCTCGGAAATCTGGACGCCAACGGCCGCCTCCATCGCCTGCACGCTGGCCGACGTATGCCCCACGGAGCAAATGCCGCAGATGCGGCAGGTGATGTGCGGCGCCTCGTAGTAGGGCCGGCCGCGGAGGAACGCCTCGAAGAAGCGAGGGCTCTCCACGATGGCCAACTCGAGTCGGGTGATCGCACCGTCCTGTACGTGGACGGTGATGTTCCCGTGGCCCTCGACGCGCGTCACGTGCTTGACATCGATGGTTACGTTCTTCGTGGTCATGGCAGATGACTTTCTTGATAGGCCCCAAAGAGCCGGAAATCAGCCAATACGTCCTCCAGCGAGACGTCGTACTGCTCGCGGAGGTTGACGCCCGCCGCCGCCATCGCTTCCTTGCCGACCAATCCCCGGCATCCTTCGCACTTGGAGCCGAAGGACGGACAGATCGCCGCGCAGCCGGCGCGCGTCACCGGTCCCAGGCAGATCAAGCCTTTTTCATACAGGCAGAGATTGCCCTTCTTCTTGCACTCGACGCAGACGGGCTGCTCCGGCAGCTTCCACGGCTTGCCGGCGAGCAGGGTCTTGACGAACTCCAGGAACTCTTCCTTGACCATCGGGCAGCCGGGCAGTTCGTAGTCCACCTTCACGAACTTCGAGATCGGAGCCGCCGGAATGGTCGGAAACCATTCGGCCCGCTCGCCATAAACATAGGCGCGGTATTCCTTCTCGGGCTGGTAGTTCTTCAGGGTGTTCAATCCGCCCAGACAGGCGCACGAGCCGATGGCGACGAGCGTCTTGCTGCTTTCGCGGAAATGCTTGACCTCCTCGACATCCGAGGGCGTGGACGCCGCCCCGTCAACGAAGCCGATGTCGATATCCCAACTCCGCTCCGTCATGCCTTCGCGAAAGTTGACAATCTCGACCGCGCCGAGGATGTCCAGCAACTGGTCTTCCAATTCCAGAATGGCCAGCGAGCAGCCTTCGCAGCCCGTCAGACTGAAAATGGCGATCTTGGGTTTCATTCAAGCGCCTCCCGCATGGCCTTGAGCTGCCCGTACTTGAACACCGGGCCTTCCATGCACACATAGACGTTGTTCACCTGGCAGTGCCCGCACTTGCCGATGCCGCACTTCATCCGGCGCTCGAGCGAGCAGTACACGTTTTCCTGGGGGACGCGCCGCGCGAGCACCTCGAGCACGACGAACTTGAACATGACCGGCGGCCCGACGATGACCGCGAGGGTCTCCGCCGGATTGAGCTTGGGCAGCTCCCTGAAGAGCGTCGTCACGACGCCGGTCTTGCCCCGCCATTGCTCGTCGGGCCGATCCACGGTCACGTGGAGGTTGACGTCGCGGCTCTCCCGCCATTGCGCCAGGTCTTCCTTGAAAAGCAGCTCCTTCGGCTCCTTCGTGCCGTAAAGCAGATGGAACTGGCCGAACCGGGCCCGCTCATCCAGGATGTACTGGATCAGCGAGCGAACCGGCGCCAAGCCGAGGCCGCCGGCGACGATCAGGATGTCGCGGCCGTGCAGCTCGCTCACGTCGAAGCCGTGGCCCAACGGGCCGCGAATGCCCACGACGGCGCCTTCGTTCAACAAGTGCAGTCGGTCCGTGACGGTTCCCGCGCGGCGGACGCACAGTTGAAACGTGTCGGGCCGCGTCGGAGACGAGCAGATGGAGATCGGGCATTCGCCGACGCCCATCAGCGATATCTGCACGAACTGCCCGGGGGCCTGCCCCAGGTGATGGCCGTCCAGGAACTGGAGATCGAACAGCATCTCCATCTCGGTCAGTCGCTGCGTGCTCACGATCTTCGCCGGAGAAGGAACGTACAGGCTGCTCCCTTGCGCGGCGGTTGGCTGCGTGGCCTGCATCGGCGTCATGTCACACCTCCTCCGCAAGCTGGTTGTAGATTTCGACGGAGCTGATTTTCGCGGTGCAGGCCCGGTCGCATCGGGCGCAGCCGACGCAGCCCGGCAGACCGCTCTGCTCGCGGATCCATTTTGCCTTGCGATATATCCGGTGCCGCAGCCGCGAGGCGGCCTTGCTGCGGAAGTTGTGCCCGCCGGCGACCTCCGCGAACTTCGGAAGCTGGCACCCGTCCCATTCGCGCTTTCGCCGGCCCGACGTCAGCGTCAGGTCGAGGTCGTCGAAGATGTTGAAGCAGTAACAAGTCGGGCACGAGAGATTGCAGCTTCCGCACGAGTAGCAGCGCCGAGCCGTCGCCTCCCACAACAACGAGTCGTAGGAGCGGTCCAACAAGCCCCCGAGCGCGTCGCCCGGCGTCTTGAGCTGGCACTCGAAGGCGGCGGCCTTGACCCGGCGGTATTGCTCGGCTGCCCGCTCGTCCGCCGCAGTCGGCACCGTGCAGCGTCGCGAGTAGAGCAGCCATTCGCGGCCGGCGCTCGTGCCGAACACGATGCCGTAGCGCGTCTCGCCGCCTTCACCCCCGAGCGGGTAGAGCATCACGTCGAATCCCGTGCTCGCCTCGTTCGTCCGCATGTCCGCACAGAAGACGCCCTTCGTGCAGGGCTTGGGACAGTCGATGGCCACGATCATCGTGTCTCGTCGTCGGGCGAGATAATGCTCGTCCGGATAGTCTTTGGAGAAGACCGTGTCGAGGAGACGGATCGCATTCACGTCGCAGGGATGGACGCCGACGAAGCACGTCGGTTGCGACTCTACGACGGCCTGGGTGGCGAATGCGCCCTTGTGCGGCTTGAACTCGAACAGCGTTTCCGCAGGCGGAAACAGGAACGACCGCGGGCTGTACACGCAGTAGTTGAACGAGAGGTCCAGCTTACCGGCATCCTCGACGACTTCGTAGAAGTACCGGTCCTGACGCGAGACCGGCCCGACGATGCGGCGCTTCCGGGCCAATTCGTTCACGAGGACCCGCAGGTCCTCTTGCTTGATCATACGGTCCAACATGACTCAACCCCTTGATGAAGGTATCGAAGGAGGACGCTGCAATCTCCGCGCCAGCCTGGGCGACGACCCGGCCGTTGCCCGCAGACTTCTTCGCGCGGACGGCACAAAGCACCGGATCGCACGGCGGCCATCCTGCGGATTTTCCCCCAGCTTTCGGCCCGATTCCGCAACGTGTTCCCACTCCGCTTATGGCTCATCGGA
>CAZERK010000433.1:0-3527 GCA_964514515.1 uncultured Planctomycetaceae bacterium | reverse complement strand
CCGCCGTAAGCAAGTTGCCAAGGAGCGATTCGTGGAAGACGTGCGAGTTTCCCAAGGCCACAAACTCAACGAACGCGACGCCATCCGAGACGCCTACGTCCGGACCGGCCGCATCCCGTTGTCGCGGGCCTTGCGGGTTGGCCTGAGGGACGTCTTCGTCCAGCCGCTCTGGCTTCCGCTCAAGCACATGCCCGGGGCCATCGGCATGAAGGCTAGGCAGTTGATCTATCGTCGCAGGCTGGGCCGGCTGGGCGAAGGAAGCCTCATCGATCTCGGCGTGGAGGTAACGTCCCCGAAGAACATCGAGATCGGGCGGTTCACGCTCATCGACAAGTACTGCCTCCTCTACGCCGGAGAGGGCCGCATCGAGATCGGCCATCGCTGCCATATCGCTCCGTTCGTGATCATCTACGGCACGGGTGGCGTCAGTATCGACGATTATTCCGGCGTCGCCTCCGGCGCGAAATTGTTCTCCATCAGCGAATGGCCGGGCGGGGGAAAGCGGTTGGCAGGCCCGATGATCCCGCAGGAACAGCGCGGCCTCCGGGCGGCTCCCATCCGACTCGAACGCGATACGATGGTCGGCGCCAACACCGTGGTCATGCCGGGCGTGACCATCGGCGAGGGCGCCATCGTTGGCTCGAACTCGGTCGTGACGCGCGACATCCCGCCGTGGACGATCGCCGTCGGAGCGCCGGCCAAGCCCATCGCGCCGCGGGACAAGGTGACGGTCGAGGACCTGCCGTGACACGCAGGCACCCCATCGGACGCGCGGCGTTGGCGGCTCCCAGGTTGCAGATTGCGGACCACGGTGCCTGACCGCCGACGGGCGCCGCTATGATCCTGCGATGAACGGAACGGCTGCGGATCATCGGATGGAAGGACGGCTGAACGCGATATCCGTCGACGTCGAGGACTGGCTCCAGTCTACGATCGACGCGAGGCTGCCGCTGACCGACCGCTTTCCGCGCAGCACGCGAGCGGTCTTGGAGGCGTTCGCGCGGCACGGCGTGCGCGGCACGTTCTTCGTGCTCGGCCTGGCCGCCGAGAAGGCGCCGGAGCTGGTTCGTGAAATCCGAGCGGCCGGACACGAGATTCAAAGCCACGGCTACGGACACGAGCTGCTCTACGAGCTGAGTCCCGCGCAGTTGCATGAGGACTTGGAGCGATCCAAGAAGCTGCTGGAGGACATGACTGGCCAGGAGATTTTCGGCTATCGGGCGCCGGCGTTCACGATCACGCTGGCGAACCTCTGGGCCCTCGACGTGCTGGTCGACTGCGGCTATCGCTATGACTCGTCGGTCTTTCCCGTCCTGACCCGCCGATACGGAATCGACGGCGCGCCGTGGTATCCGCATCGGCTCAGGACGCCCGGCCGCCAGGAAATCCTGGAGCTGCCCGTGGCGACCTATCGACTGGGCCGTCGCCGGCTGCCGGTCGGCGGCGGCGGCTACTTCCGGCTGTTTCCCTACGCCGTCATCCGCCGCGGTGTACGGCAGATCAACCGGGCCGGTCACCCGGTCACGATCTACATGCACCCCTACGAGTACGATCCCGTCGAATTCCGAGAACTCGGCTATCCCGTGCCGTGGCGGCAACGGCTCCATCAGGGCCTGGGCCGCCGTCGCTTTCCACGAAAGATCGACCGGATGCTGGCCGAATTCCCTTTCGGGACGATGCGGGACGTGATCGCGGCGACCGGGGAGCTTCCAACGCATGAATATCGTGTTCCTCACGGCGGATGAGCCTCTCTACCTGCCGCGTTTCTTTGCCCAGTTGCTGAATGAGCGGGCCAAGGACACGCTCGCGATCTTCACCGTTCCGTCGCGCTACGGCAAAGACACGACGGTCAAGATGGCTCGGAAGTACATCTCGGCCTTCGGCGTCTTCAACTTCCTGCGGCTTTCCTGGCGGACTCTGTGGGCCAAGCTATGCGACCGCCTGAGGCTGGGGCGGTCGCAAGGGCGCTACTACTCGGTTGCGGCCGCGGCCGCGGCGCACGGCGTCTGTTGCGAACACGTTCAGCGCGTCAACGACGAGTCGTTTCTGTCGCGGCTCCGCGAAATGAAAACCGATCTGGTCGTCTCCGTCTCGTGCCCCCAAATCTTCCGTGAACCGTTGATCGCCCTGCCGCCAAAGGGCTGCGTCAACATGCACGGCGCCCTTTTGCCCCAATACCGCGGCATCGCCCCCAGCTTCTGGATGATGGCGCACGGCGAGGAGCGGGCCGGCGTGACGGTCTTCTTCGTCAATCGCGACATCGACGCCGGCGACGCGATTGAGGTCGCGGAGTTCGAGATCAAGCCGGACGAGACGCTGGACGAATTCATCATCCGCTCCAAGCGGATTGCCTGCGACGTGCTCCTGCGGGCGCTGCAGAAGATCGAGTCGGGCGACGCGGCGACGACGCCAATCAGGAAAGAGGAAGGCAGCTACTTCGGCTTCCCCACGCGCGAGGCCTACCACGAGTTCCGCCAGCGCGGCCGACGACTCTGGTAGCCGCCCGGGCCATTCATCGCATCGCATGGCGATCCATGAGAGCCCTCGGCCTTGGCCGAGGAGCGGCAACGCCTGCCGCGTTGCATCGCATGGCGCAAGGGATGTTGCCTGCGCACGGGAGGCCGCGTACGCAGTCGAGGCTGCGCGCGCATCAGGGGCCGCCCGCCGGCCAAGGCCGGCGGCTCTCAATCGGCGCGACGTTCATCCTCTTTGGCGCATCCGACGTGGTTGAAGCAGGCACCGGCGCCTGGTGGCGACCCTGGTGGCTCTTCGCCTGGAAAGCCGCCTGCCTCCTCATCCTCCTCGCCTTCCTCGCGCAACACCTCCTTCATCGCCCCCGCCAGGCTCCCTGAAACCGACACCTGTTTGAAGCCGCCGCTTCGCAGCAAGCCGAGAGCCGTCAGACTTGTACCTGCTCGGCATTGGGTGCGGGGACGAGGGCAGCATCGCTCCAGCGTGCAGCGCCGGCGCGAAGAAGTTTGCGACAGAAGGGGAACGAGAAAGGACTCTCGTTCCAGCGGAGGCCTGGAAGACGTTGCAGATATCATGATGCGAGCCATCACCTTTCTGTGAGGATTGGCGTGTTCTTCGGTCGGCGTTATTCTGTATCCATTCTGGTTTCAGCCAACTCTCAGAGCAATTGGGCATGGGCGCGATCAGGACATCTGAGCCGGTCTTCAGCCTCGTTTTGGGGGCGCGTGGGAATCGGGAGATGTTCCGCTTGAATAACCGCCTCACCAAGACGGTGAGGTGACCGGTACGCCTCACGCTCCTCATGGCGATGATGCCCTTCGTCCTGTGCCCGGGATCGGGTTGTGGGTCTGACGTCAGCGCTATCGATGAGCTTTTTCTCAAGAGCGGCCGTCTCGGCGGCGCTGTCCCGTCCGATCTCGGTCTGGACTATGAATACGTGGCCTTCCCGACCGAGGACGGCTCCCCCCTCGTGGGGTGGTTCGTGCCGGCCAAGAGTGGAGCCTCGCGCGCGGCCGCCGTGGTTCCCACCGGCATGCAGGGCAGCCGGGAAGAGG
>CAZERK010000432.1:0-3549 GCA_964514515.1 uncultured Planctomycetaceae bacterium | reverse complement strand
GGGTATTGGCTCTCCCAAGATGGCCGCAAGCTCGTCGAGGCCAACGTACAACCTGATGATGACGCCCGCCGCTGAACGGTGCGCACCGTTTCTACACCCTTTCTGGACTGGTTTCCGCCGCTTCCTGTGCAATACTTTATTTGCTCTGTGAGCACGCTGCTTGCCGCGGATGGAACCGTAGTCTCCGAACGGAGACAGACCGCCCAGCCGGCCGAGTGCGTGGACGCTGAATCCCGCGTGCGCGGCGAAAGCGCCACGTCGGTCAAAATGGGCGCTCGAAACCCGGTATCCACGGCCGCCAGCGTGCTCGCCCAAAGGTCAAAAGATGAATAAGACCGTAGAGACAGGATTGAGTGTGCCGCTCGCCGTGGCCTCGCGCGAGCTGGCCAGGCTGCTTGGCGTCAGTGTCCGCCACGTGGAGCGGATGGACGCCAGCGGAAGACTGCCCAGGGCTCTGCGATTGGGGCGAGCGAAGCGCTGGAGTCTGCAAGAAATCAGGGCGTGGCTTGCCGCCGGGTGCCCTGGCCGCGGTGCGTGGCGGGAGAAGAAGGGGGGTGCAGCATGACCGCATCAGCTATCATCATCGAACCACAGAATGCCGCAGAAGAAAACCGTAACAGCGCGAACCCGTTGGATGAAGCCAAGCGTGTGTTCCAGCAGTGGCTTTACCTGCCTGACACGAGAGTACTGGATTTCACGTTTGGAGTTTACTTCGCGAACCGGCTCGGCGGCGATCCGGTGTGGGGAGGCATCATAGGACCGCCGGGCGATGCCAAAACAGAGATTCTGCGCAGCCTCACCGGTTCCGGCATCAAGGTCCTGTCAAAGTTGACGCCCCGGACGCTCATCAGCGGCCTACGAAAAGGCCCGGATTGCAGAGAAGAACCCAGCTTGCTGCCGAAGCTGGACGGCAAGCTCCTAATCATCAAGGACTTGACGCCTATGATCGACGGGCCGGCGGAGCCAAGGGCCGAAATATTGGGGCAGCTCCGCGATGCTTACGACGGCTCTTCATCGGCAGCGTTCGGGACGGGGGAGCACAAGGAGTTCAAAGCCCGGTTTGGCTTGCTCTTTGCCTGCACGCCCGTGATCGAAAAGTGCTGGCCCGTCATCGCGGCCCTCGGCGAGCGGTTCTTGTACTTTCGCACGCCTCCCGGCGATGACCTGAGCAAAGTGCGAATGTCTCTGGACAACGCCAACCGCAAGGACGAGATGCGTGAGGAGTTGGAGGCTGCGGTTCAAGCGGCGCTTGCGTTGGAGGTACCCACCAGCATCGACTGCCAGCCAGACGTGCAGGAGCAGATCACGCAACTCGCCGATTTCGTCGCGAAGGCTAGGACGCCAGTGAAGCGGAACGGCTATACGGGCGACCTGGAATACGAGCCCGCGCCGGAGGTTGGAACGCGGCTAGCGGGGCAGCTTATCCAATTGGCGCGGGGAATCGCCGTAGCCAACGAGTGGGAGACCTGCGACGCGCGGGTGATGCCTGTTATCCTCCACGTTGCCCGGAGTGCCATACCGTCGGTACGCTGGGCCGTCCTGAAGGTGTTGGTTGACGCTGGAGCGCCGATGACGACCGTCGATCTTGGTGCGGCCGCGGGGTTGCCCTCGGGAGGCGTGGTTCGGGCTGCCGAGGACCTGTGCGCCCTGCGCCTGCTGGAACGGGACGGCGGGCATGGGACAGCGCATTCTTGGGCACTGTCGGCCCTGGCCCATGAGCGCTTGGCGGCCTCAGGGCTGCTGCCACCGAGGGGGTAAAAATCAGTAGGGACTAAACAAGATTAACTACATCCTCCCTGAGATTTCCCCCCTCGGTATCGGCGGTCAGGGCTGAGGAAGGCGGGGCGAAGAACGGTGGCACACGCCAACTGTGGCACAATTGAGGAACGTTATGAGCGCTTCGCCCAGGTTAGGGCGAAGCGGGACATCGCTACGGTGCTACGGCATTTGATCGGCCGAGAGAGACTGGCGCTGCACGCCGTCGCAAGAGACGCCGCGCCGCCGCATGGCGCTGCGGGTCGGTTCGGATCGGGCGAGCGCGTCGGCATCGGCTTGATCCCGGCGGCCATGCTGTGCAGGGCGTAAGGCCCGGCATAGCTTTCCGCCAAGAGGGGTACGTGACGCATGGCACGCATCTACAAACAACGATGGTCCAAGCGGCTCCCTGATGGCCGAACCAGGCGGGGGAAGACGCGCAAATGGTATGTCGAATATCGGGATAGAGACGGCGTCCTTCAGACGGTGCCAGGCTACGTGGACAAGGCCGCGACGGTGCAGCTTGCCGCGCAATTGGAGAGGAAGGCCGCGCGGCAGGCAGTCAACATGATTGACCGCTGTGACGACCACCTGAGACGGCCCCTCCGCGAGCACATGGCAGATTGGCACAAGGGTTTGCTAGACAAGGGTGTCACGCGCAAGCACGCGGACCTGTTGAAGTCGCGCGTGAAGGCCCTGCTGACCGGCTGCAAGTTCGAGTTCTGGTCCGACGTGTCGGCGAGCACCGTTCAAGGCTGGATCGCGGACCAACGAGCGAGCGGCCTGAGCGTGCAGACGTGCAACTTCTACCTGCAAGCGGCAAAGCAGTTTTGCCGGTGGTTGCTGAAGGATGGTCGCGCTCCACAGAACCCTCTGGCGTACCTGGAAGCAGGGAACGTCAAGACAGACCGGCGCCATGACCGGCGGGCCTTCTCGGCCGAAGAACTCCAGAGGGTCTTGGAGGCTGCCCGCATGGGTCCGGACAGAAGCGGCATGACCGGCGTGGACAGGGCGATGCTGTATCGGGTCGCGGTTGAGACCGGCTTGCGGGCCGGCGAGTTACGATCTCTCACGGTGGGGTCGTTCAAGCTGGCCGGCGACTCGCCCACGGTGACGGTCGCGGCAGCCTACAGCAAACATCGGCGCGAGGATGTGCTGCCGATCAGACCCGATTTGGCGGCAGTCTTGCGAGAGCACTTTGCGGGGAAGTCGTCGGTCGCTGTCGCGTTCAGGATGCCTGAACCCAGCGCGGTGTCTCGGATGCTACGCGCTGATCTAGGTGCAGCGCGGACGGCTTGGATCGAGCAAGCCAGGGGCAATCCTGCGGAACACGAGCGTCGGAAGGACTCCGACTTCCTGAGCTATGCCGATGCGGCCGGTCGAAAGGCCGATTTCCACGCCCTGCGGCACACGTTCATCAGCAACCTGGCGCGCGGGGGCGTGCATCCCAAGATCGCCCAACAGCTTGCCCGGCATTCGACCATCACGCTGACGATGGATCGCTACTCACACACGGTCATGGGCGAGTTGCAGGACGCTTTGCGCGCTCTCCCCGGCCTGGACTCCGTCCCGCCGGAAATAACGCGGCAGCGGGCCGCTCGACGCGGCGGCGGGGCTTCCTGCGAGACGGACCTGCCCCATGAGCGAACACACGACCCGGCAAGCGAATCAGCGCTTACCGCTGCGCTTACTGGTGCGGCTTCCGGTCCTGTGCGTCCAGCGTCGGTGACTGCCGGCGAATCAGGCGAAAAAGTGCGCTTGCTGAGCCGGGGCAACCGTCGGGATCTCCGTGAA
>CAZERK010000431.1:0-3559 GCA_964514515.1 uncultured Planctomycetaceae bacterium | reverse complement strand
TTTCTGACGACGGTTTGACCATCACGGGATATGGCGTGAATCCTCAGGGTCGCAACGAGGCGTTCATCGCGCATGTACCGGAACCGGCGTCCTCGCTTTTGGTGCTCGCCGGACTGACGATCGCGTGCTTCGGCAGACGAGCGTTTCAGTGGGTGAGATAGATCGCTATCGTAGAGTGTGTCTTCCGTACCTGACTGCAAGGCTGTTGGCGAACGTGCGTCGGCCGCTGGGGGCCGATGCTACGCGCGCAGGCGGATGAGTCTGGCAGGCGCGACAACCCTGCCAGTCGTGGCAGCGATGGACAGGTCAGGAAACGGCGGCGGGCTGGGCCGTGAGAAGGTTCTTGCCGCATTGGTAGCCGCGGTCGAAGGCGGACAGGTTGAGCGCCTCGGTGCCGGGGGGAACGGAGGTCTCGACCGACTTGCGAACGGCCTCCAGGCGAACGACGTCCGTCACGGCGGCGAAGGCGCCGACCATCACGATGTTGACCACCATCGGGCGCTTCATCTCCTCGGCCAGGCGCGTCGCCGAGATGCCGTAGCGCTTGACGGTCTGCGGCAAAGACGAGTCCGGCCGGACGAGATCGGCCTCGAAGACGAGCGTGCCCGTGGGCGTCAGCTCTGGCGCGAAGCGGTTGTACGCCTCCTGCGAGAGGACGACCAGAATCTGGGGATGGGTTACGTAGGGGTATTCAACGGGCTCGTCTGAAATCATGATCTGGGCGCTGCACGCGCTGCCGCGCGCCTCCGGACCGAAGGCCTGCGTCAACGTGGCGTGCTTGCCGTCGTAAATGGACGCGCCGCGGCCGATGATCATGCCGGCCAGGATGACGCCTTGTCCGCCCAGCCCTCCGATCTTGATTTCCGTCGTGCTCATGGTGGGTCTCGTATGAGGCGCCGGCCGCCGACCGGCTCGTCTCCGCAGGGTTCACGGCGGGTTCGTCGTCAGGCCCGTCGTCAAGCGGGCTTCTGCTCGCCGCGAATCTGGGCCTTCTTCGCGGCAAGCTTGTCGATCAGCGAGGGCCGATCCACGTTCACAAACTCCCCGCAAACGAACGGCTTCTGAAACTCGATGTCGCATTCGCGCGTGTCGGCGCCGTTCTTGACCTTGGCGTGCTCCTTGTACCAGAGCATCCGGTCCAGCGCGGTGCCCAGCCGGTTGCGGCGCTCGTACAGCGTCGGGCACGGGGCGATGACCTCGACGAACGTGAAGCCCTTCTTGTTGATGGCCGTGACCATCGAGTTCGTCAGTTGACGAACGTGATAGGCCGTCCACCGCGCCACGTAGACCGCGCCGCACGCCTCCGCAAGGTTGGGCACGTTGAACGGGTGCTCGACCACGCCGAAGGGGGCCGTCGTGCCCTTGGCGTCTTCCGGCGTCGTCGGAGCGACCTGCCCGCCGGTCATCGCGTAGTTGAAGTTGTTGACGCAGATGACCGTGATGTCGATGTTCCGCCGAGCGGCATGGATGAAATGGTTGCCGCCGATCGCCACGAGGTCGCCATCGCCGCTGTACACGACGACGGTCAGTTCCGGGTTGGCCAGCTTGAGACCCGTGGCGAACGGGATCGCCCGGCCGTGCGTCGTATGGAACGAGTCCAGCTTGAGATAGCCCGCGACCCGGCCCGTGCAGCCGATGCCGGAGACGATGACCAGCTTGTCCAGGTCGATGCCGCATTTCTCGATGGCCCGAGCAAAGCAGTTGACGGTCGTGCCGATGCCGCAGCCGGGGCACCAGATGTGCGGCATTCGGTCCATCCGCAGAAATTGCTCGACGGGATTGACACGTTCGGCGACGGTGCTCATCGGGCCGCCTCCATGATGGCTTCCAGAATCGTCTCAGGGCTGTGGACGGCGCCGCCGGCGTGTTGCACGGAGATGACGTCGCTCTTGCCCGCCGCACAACGCTCGACCTCCAGGACCATCTGTCCGAGGTTCAGTTCCGGGACGACGAAGGCCGAGACCCGTTCGGAAAGACGGCGGATCAGCGTCTCCGGGAACGGCCAGACGACCTTGAGCCGAAGATGGCCGACCTTCACGCCCTTGCTCTGGGCCTTCCGGATGGCTCGCATCGCGACGCGGGACGTAATGCCGTAGGTCATCACGACGACGTCCGCGTCCTCCAGGCCCTCCTGGTCGTACAGGCTGATGCGGTCGGCGTTCTGACGGATCTTGTCGACCAGCCGGCAGATGAGCTGCTCCTGACACGAAGCGTTCATCACCGGATAGCCCTTCTCGTTGTGCGTCAGACCGGTGACGTGATAGCGGTGGCCCTTGCCGGCGGGCGCGAACTCCGGGATCAGATCGTCGGGCGTCGTTTGAAACGGAGCGTACTCGCCGACCGGGCGTTTCGTCAGCTTCCGAGGGACGATCTTGACCTGATCCGGCGGCGGGATGACGACCTTCTCCGTCATGTGCCCGACGACCTCATCCATCATGAACAGGACGGGCACGCGATACAGCTCGGAGAGGTTGAACGCATGGATGACCAGATCGAAGCATTCCTGCGGGCTGTTGGGGCACAAGGCGATGATCTCGTAATCGCCGTGCGATCCCCAGCGCGCCTGCATCATGTCGGCCTGGCCCGGCAGCGTCGGCAAGCCCGTCGAGGGGCCGCCGCGCTGGACGTCCACGAACACGCAGGCGACTTCGGTCATCGCGGCCAGTCCCAGGTGCTCCATCATCAGCGAGAAGCCCGGGCCGGAGCTGACCGTCATCACCTTCGAGCCGGCCCAGAACGCCCCCTGAATCGCGATGGATGAGGCGATCTCGTCCTCCATCTGGATGAACGTTCCGCCGGTGAACGGAAAGCGTGCGGCGAGCCGCTCCACGATCTCGGTCGATGGGGTGATGGGATAACCCGCGACGAAGTTACAGCCTGCGGCGATGGCGCCTTCGGCGCACGCCTGGTCGCCGTCCAAGTAATGGGGGCCGGTGAGGGTTCCTCGGGCATCTTGTGGCACGCGTGGTTACTCCTCGCATCCCTTGCAGTCGTTCGTTCCGACGGGCGCGGCGGCCTGACGCGAACCGCTGACCGCGAAATCCGGGCAGTACATGCCGCACAAATCGCAGCCGGTGCAGTCTCGACCGCTCACCAAGCGCGGGAAATGGTAGCCCTTGACGTTGAATTCAGGGGACATCTCGAGGGCACCGACAGGACAGAAGGCAACGCAGTAGCCGCAGCCCTTGCAGCGCTCGCGTATCACGACCACGCGACCGCGGGGCTTACTCTTCACCTTACGTTGTGCGTCGTCCTCGGATGCCGGAGCGGAAGGCTCAACTGTCATGGTTTTCTTCTCGCCAGACGCCTCGGGTCAGGCGTCGTCATCGTCGTCATCGTCGTCATACTTCATGAGGCGTGCGGGTATGCCAAGCTATCATGCAACACGACAACCCTCGTCCGCTTGGAAGCTGTCTCGATAACGCCGATGCCACGGATTTCCGTCCGGGCGGCGCCACAGACGGGCGTTTCTGGGTCAGTTTCCTCGCTGCCGGCAAGGCCAGGTCCTGATTGCAAACGAACCGCGCAGTATAACAACTTCCTCCAGCACAAGCTATTC
>CAZERK010000430.1:0-3560 GCA_964514515.1 uncultured Planctomycetaceae bacterium | reverse complement strand
GCCCGAATCGCTGGCCGCGCACATCCTCGCCAGCCGCAAGCCCGAAGTCCTGGCCGCCAATCTCCGCGAATGGCAGGCGAGCCTTCCGAAGCCTGAACCGCCCGCCGCGTCATAGCCTGGCCGCCTTGCCAGTATGAGAAGGCCGATTCTCCTCGCATGGAGACCTGCCGGTCTTCGTCAAGATCGCGCAAAGTTCTGGCGAGCGTCGGTTGCGGCGATATCATGTCGGCGGCCGCATTTCTCGGTTTCCGGCCTCGGAGTTCGCGCGATGAACTGTCCAAGCTGCCATTCATCCGTCGACGACGACAGCAAGTTCTGCAAGCATTGCGGCGGGCGCATCGGGCAGGAGCCTGACGATCGCGCGGATGCCGCCGCCGTGGCCGCCATCGCGACGACCGGCCCGCTTTCGCAGCCTCTCGCCGATCCGCAGGACGTCTATCGCGACCCCAAGTTCGAGAAGCAGGTCTGGGCCAGCCGGCCGTCGTGGCGAGCCACCTGGGACGTCTGGTTCGGCTGGGGCGTCCTCAGCCTCATCGTACTCATCGCTGCAGGCAATTGGGCGGGCGTCGAATCGCCGCTCTTCAAGACGTTGCTCTTGTTCGTTGCCGGCGCCGCCATCGCCATCTTCGTCCGTTATGCGTTGATGATCCTCGGCCTGCGTTACCGCCTGACGACGCAACGGTTGTTCGTCCATCGCGGCATCCTGACGCGCGTGACGGACCAGTTGGAGTTGATGCGCGTGGACGACGTTCGCGTACGGCAGAGCCTGTTCGACCGCTTGGCCAATACCGGCACCGTCGAAGTTGTCGGCACCGACGAAACCGATCCCAACGTCAAGATCGAGTCCGTCAGCGCGCCGGCCGAGGTTGCGGAAGCCCTGCGGACGCACGTCCGAGGTGTTCGCAGCAAGGGCGCGCTGATGGTCGAGAACATCTGATTCTCGACGAAGACCCGCCGCACGCCCGCGTCCTTCCCGACTGCTCGCAACTCGCCAGCGATGGCCGCAGCCGAGTCGTTTGGCAGCGGTGCGGTCGTTTAGCCGCGACCCGAAGGGGAGCGCGCAAGCCGCCATCGCGTCGCCGCCTCGTCGCGCGAACGCTTGGCGGCTCGGAGGCTCATCTTCCGCAGTCCGCCACGTTGCCCCGGGCGCTGCTCGCCGCGTCGCCCCGACGCAGCTCGCCAGTTTGCTTCGGACGCGGCTCGCGTTAAGTTGCCTCGCCTGCCGCGCGTGACGATAATCAATTCGTGATCCTGGCCGAAGCGGTCATGGTTGACCCGACCGTCAAGGCCCTTTGCCGTCGGCTGGGGACAGCCGACAAGGCCCCCCTCGGCGCAAACGGGCTCTGGGGATCCGCTGCGCCCATTCTGGCCGCCGTTCTGGCCCGTTGCCTGCGCCGGCCGCTTCTGTACGTCACCGCGCACCTCGAACAAGCCGATAACGCGCGCGACGACATGGAGACGGTCCTGGGTCGGGCGATCGACGTATTGCCTGCCTGGGAAGCGATGCCCGGAGAAGGCGCCGCCGCAAGCGAGATCGGCGCGGAGCGTACGCGGCTGTGCGCCAGCCTGACGTGGCAAAAGGGGACCGGCTCCGAGCTGAGGGCGGCGGGTGTTGCCCAAGACAGCATCTCGCGAGGCGCCTGTCACTTTTTGCCTGCTGCGGAAGAGGAAATCGACCGCACGCAATCCTCGCAGGCCGCGTCCGACGACGATCGGCCCGTCATCGCGGCGCCGATCCAATCGCTTCTTCAGCCGGTTCCGGCCCCGTCGGCGATCGACGCGAACTCGCTCGTGTTGGACGTTGGGCAGGAGCGTGACCCGGAGGAGATCGCCGCGTTTCTGACGGAGCGGCGCTTTGAGCGGCTGGATCAAGTCGAGCAGCCGGGCGATTTCGCCCTTCGCGGCGGCATCCTCGACGTCTTCGCCACGGCGGACGTCGATCCCGTTCGCATCGAGTTCTTCGGCAACCAGATCGAGTCGATCCGGCAGTTCGAGCTCGGCTCGCAACGGTCGATGCGACGCCTGACGAGGACGCGCCTCACGCTTCCGCCCGACGCCCGCGGCGCTCGCACCGAGGAGACAACCAGCTTCCTGAGCTATCTGCCCCACGGCGCCCTGATCGTCCTGGACGAACCGCTCGAAATCGCCGAGATCGGCCGAACGATCCTGGATCGGCTAAGCCATCCCGTCGGCCATTACACGGTCGAGGCCCTGCTGCGACGGGCGGCGCCCTTCCGCCAACTCCATCTCAGCCAGTTCCCGTTGGCGTCGGTCGCCGAGGCCGACTCGTTCAAGATCGACTGCGAGTCCTTGCCGCCCTTCGAGCCGAAGGCCGCCGACGCCGTGACCCAGCTCGTCCAACTCGCCCAATCGCAATCGGTCATCGTCTTCTGCGACAACGAGGGCGAGCGGCAGCGCCTGGGCGAACTGATCGCTCAGGCGACGTCTGACGATACGTCCGCGGCCTCGACAGCCTCGACAACCCCGACAGCCTCGACAGTTTCGCCAACCCCGACGGCCCCGACAGACTCGACAGACTCGGCAGACTCGCCAACCCCGACGGCCTCGCCATCGCCAGCGGCGCCGCTTGACGCGCCGCAGATCGAGACCGTCATCGGTCTGATCCACCGCGGCTTCTGTTGGAAGTGCGCCGCCGATCGATTGGACGCCTTCACGTCGGCCCCGGCCCGATTCGTCGTTCTCCCGCATCACGAGTTGTTCCGCCGCTACACGCAGCGGCGTCGCATCCGCCGCGTCGCCGCCACGCGCCCCATCGAGACCTTCCTGGACCTGAGCGAAGGCGACTACGTCGTCCACGTCGTTCACGGCATCGGCCGCTACGTCGGCATGAAGACGATGCGCAAGGGCGACTCGCGCAAGAGCGAGGAGTTCCTGACGCTCTGCTTCGCCGACGAGGCCACGCTGCACGTGCCGGCCTCGCAAATCGACCTCGTTCAAAAGTACGTCGGACCCAAGGGCGCCCGCCCGCCGCTGTCCAAGCTTGGCGGCACGCGATGGAAGGCGACCAAGGCCAAGGTCGAGGAGGCCGTCACGGACTTGGCCGCCGAGCTGTTGCGCATTCAGGCCGTTCGGGAGTCCCAACCTGGCGTCAGCTATCCGCAGGACACGCGTTGGCAGAAGGAATTTGAGGACGCCTTCCTGTTCACGGAAACACCGGACCAAATCGCCACGGCCGCCGAGATCAAGGACGACCTCATGCGCGGCCGGCCCACCGATCGGCTGCTCTGCGGCGACGTGGGTTACGGCAAGACCGAGTTGGCCATGCGAGCCGCCTTCAAGGTCGTCGAATACGGCAAGCAGGTCGCCGTGCTCGTCCCAACGACGATCCTGGCCGAGCAGCATTTTCGCACGTTCCAGGAGCGCATGGCGGACTACCCGTTCATCGTGGACTGCCTCAACCGCTTCCGCCCGCCCAGGGAGCAACGCGAAATCGTCGCCGCCGCCAGAAAGGGCCAGATCGACGTGCTCATCGGCACGCACCGGGTGCTCAGCCGCGACGTGGCCCCGCACGACCTGGGCCTTGTGATCGTCGACGAGGA
>CAZERK010000429.1:0-3570 GCA_964514515.1 uncultured Planctomycetaceae bacterium | reverse complement strand
AGAACGTACGTGCCGTCCTTGAATTCGCTCTCGATGGAGAATCCGCATTTGTGGAAGATCCGCAACATGCCGCTGTTCTGCTGCAAGACCTCCGCGGTGAAGCCGCCGATGCCGTTGGCGCGGGCGGCGTCGACCAGCGTGTTCATCAGGGCGGTGCCGATGCCCCGGCCCTGGCAGTCGTCGCGGACCAGGAAGGCGGCGTCCGCGAAGTTCGTCCGCGAGTCCTTGCTGTAGTGCGCGATGCCCACCATCTGGGCGTCTTCCTGGGAACTGGTGAGTGCGACGACGGCCATGTCATCTTCGTAGTCCACCTTCAGGAAACCCCGGAGCTTGTCTTGCGGGGTCGACTTGATGACGCGGAAGAACCGGTGATGCAGCGAGGCATCTGAGAGCTGGTAGAACATGTCGCGAAGGAGCGCCTCGTCCGTCAATCGCAGTGGACGCAGGTACGCCCGCGTGCCGTCGCGCAGCGGCAGCCATTTCTCCATCTCTTCAGGATAGCTGGGCGCCGCGATGGGGATCTCGAACTGGTCCGGTCGCACGAGGTGCCGGGCCTTCGCCTCGGCCAGCAGCCACGGGCGGAATTTCGGATCGGCGATCTGGATCAACGCCAAGGCCCGCTCGCGGATGCTCCTGCCGTGCAGAAAGGCCGCGCCGTGCTCCGTCACCACGTAATGCACGTCGCCCCGGCTGGTCACGACGCCCGCCCCCTGTTTCAAGTACGGGACGATCCGCGAGATCGCCCCGTTCGCCGCCGTCGCCGGCAGCGCGATGATCGGCTTGCCGCCGTTGGACCGGGCGGCGCCGCGGACGAAATCGACCTGCCCGCCGATGCCGCTGTAGAAGAGCGTGCCCAGCGAATCCGCGCAGATCTGGCCCGTCAGGTCCACCTCGATGGCGGAGTTGACGGAGATCATCTTGTCGTTCTGCGCGATGATGTAAGGATCGTTCGTGTATTCCGTCGGGTGGAACTCCACGAGCGGGTTGTTGTCGATGAAGTCGTAGAGCCTGCGGGAGCCCATCACGAAGCTGGCGATGATCTTGCCGCGGTGCAGCGTCTTGGCGGCGTTCGTGATAACGCCCTGTTCGACCAGCGGGATGATCCCGTCGCTGAACATCTCCGTATGGACGCCAAGGTCCTTGAAGTTGCCCAGATAGTGCAGCACCGCGTCGGGAATCGTCCCGATGCCGAGCTGCAGCGTCGCGCCGTCCTCGATCAGGTTGGCAATGTGCCGCGCGATCCGCTTCGACAACTCGTCCGGCACGCCTTGGGGTGCCTCCAGGACCGGACGATCGCTGGAAACCAGGAGATCGATCTCGCGCACGTTGATGAAGCAATCACCCAAGGCTCGCGGCATCTGCTCGTTTACCTCGGCGATGATGAACTGCGCCGACTCCGCCGCGGACTTCACGATGTCGATGGAGACGCCGTAGCTGCAATAGCCGTGCTCGTCCGGCGGGCTGACGGAGATCAGGGCGACGTCGATCCTGACGCGACTCGCCCGAAACAGGGCCGGGATTTCCGATAGGAAGATCGGCGTGTAATCGGCCCGTCCCTGCGAGACGGCCTCGCGCACGTTGGGTCCGATGAAGTAAGCGTTATGGCGGAAGCGCTCGCCCAGCCGCGGCTCCGCGTACGTCGCCACGCCGAGCGTCAGAATATGGATGATCTCCGCATCGGCCAAGTCTTCCCGTGCCGACAGGGCTTCCACGAGCGTCTGCGGCTCGCCGGCGCCCGAGCCGATGAACACACGCTGGCCATGACGGACGACACGGACCGCCTCCTGGGCCGTGACCAGCTTTTCGGCGTATCGTGCCTGCCACGAAGTTGGTGCGTGCGTCGTCACGACTCGCTCCTGTGTTGGCCCCAACGGTTCGGGACGAGATTTCGCCTTGCCTCAGTTGCCCGTCTTTTCAGTCGTGCCAGCGCAGTCAGTCACGTTGTTTGCTTCCTATTGTGTGGCACCGGCTAACAGCCGGTGCGGAAACAGGCTATTCGCCTGTGCCACACCATGATGCACTGATTTTGACTGACTGCACGAGCGCGATCGCATCTGCCCCCCCCTGATGCCGGTCAAGGCCCGCCGAGCCGTGATCGCATTCGGTCCAGCTCCGGCCGCAGTCTTACGCCGCGATCGAGCGAGTTAATCGCCCGCTCTCCACGGCGGCCCATGTCTCTCTCGATTGGTCAGAGGTCCCGTCCCGCTCCAACCAGCCGGGCGCCGCCGTCGGGCTTTCCGGAGGTCGACGCGCTTCCAGCCTGAAACCAAGCGGTTCTCCGACCTTACCGGTACGTTTGCTCCAGGCCTCGTTCCAGGATCGCGGCAAACAGCGTGCCGCGCCGCCGCCACGTTGTCCGCCTCTGTCGGCGAACGCCCTTCATGACGCGAAAGGCTCAGGCGGGCGGCTGGTCAGAGGATGGCCGCTGGACGAGGTTGCGAAAAACCTCGCCTCGCTGCTCGTAGTTCCTGAACCAGTCGAAGCTCGCACAGCCGGGGCTCAATAACACGACGTCGCCTGGCTTCGCCATGCGCTCGGCGAGCCGCACGGCCTCCTCAAACGAGCGCGCGATGCAGACGCTTGGCTGCGATCGGCCACCTGCCGAGGCGCCGATTGCCTGGGCGATCCGCGGGCCTGTCGCCCCCATGCAAACGACTGCCTTCGCGCGCGTCGCCAACACGCGCCCCATCTCGGCGAAGGATATGCCCTTGTCCGAGCCGCCCACGAGGACAATCAGGCCGTGGTCAAACGCTGTCACGGAGGTCATGGCGGCTTCCGGTGTCGTTGCCTTCGAGTCGTTGTAATAGCGGACGCCGGCACGCTCGCAGACAAACTCGAGTCGATGCGGCAGCCCCTCAAAGCGAAGGAGCGTCTGGGCCGCGACTTCGTGCCGAACGCCCAGGATGCGGGCGACAGCCAACGCCGCTGCCGCATTCTGGAGATTATGCAGACCGGGCACCGACAAATCGACGCGAACCCCCTCAAGGTGGCTCCCCGCCTCGCCGGGCCATGCCCAGCGGATGTTGCGGGATTTCGCATCCACGCCGAACCGCCAAATGCGCAGCCGCTTGCTCCAATCGCCAGGCAGCCGCTCCGTGCCGCCTTCAAACGGCAGGACCAGCCAGTCTTCAGGCGTCTGGAAGTTGTAGATGTTCGCCTTCGCCGCCGCATAGTCGTCGAGCGTGTCGTGTCGATCGAGATGGTTCTCGCGGAGATTCGTCACGACGGCGATCTGAGGGCTTCGGCGGATTTCGGCTGCGTCTTCCAGTTGAAAGCTCGACAACTCCAAGACGACCACGTCGTTCTCGGCGATGATCGCCAGATCATCGAGGAGCGACTTGCCGATATTGCCGCCGACCCGAACGCGGCCATGCCGCCATGATTCGTCGCCTTCAGCCGCCCGAAGGATGGCCCCGATCATCGCCGTCGTCGTGCTCTTGCCGACGGTGCCGGTCACGCCCACGATCCGGCCTCGACAACGTTCGAGGAACAGGTTCATCTCGCTGGTCCAAGGGATGCGGCGCTCGGCGGCAGCCCGGAAGACTTCGGACTTGCGTTTATCGACGGCGG
>CAZERK010000428.1:0-3587 GCA_964514515.1 uncultured Planctomycetaceae bacterium | reverse complement strand
GTATGCGGACTTCGTCGTGCATTTCGATGACACGGGTGCGACGCCGGGATACTACCTGGCGACGATTCGGTTCCTGACGCGAGATGATTCGGTTCTGCCCGGCGCGATGGAGCTGGAGACGGTCACCTATCATGCCCGGGCGATCGTGCCGACCGCGTGGCCGAAGGGCGATCTCAATCGCAGCGGCGCGGTCGATCTCGGCGACGTTGTTCCGTTCGTCACGCTGCTGCTGGATCCGTCGTCGTCGTCGTCCGAGGATCGTCTGATCGCGGACATGAACGTGGACGCCGCGAACGACGGCCTGGACATTCAAGGCCTGACGGATGTTCTTGTTGCCGCGCCCTGACCTCGCGAGGGCTGCGGGGCATCCTGTCAGCCGCGGCGGATCGCAGCGGCGACGGCGTCTGGTCCGCCGTTGCGTGGGGCGGTCTTGAGAAGCACGGCTGGCTACGGGCTCCTGGCCGCAGCGCACCGCCAACTGCCGCCAAGACGAGTCGGTCCAAACGGATGAGCCTCGGCGTCCCGCCCGCCGCGCGCGAGGGGCGGCGCTGCGATGGAGTCCTTCTCGCCGAGCACGATGCCTGCCGCTCGAATGTGGCGAATCCCTACTCAGAATCCTCTGCCCGGACTCCCGATAACATGCGTATGAGCGAGTTGAGAGAACTGACGAACGACGTCAACGTCAGGGGCGTCGGACGCGCGTGGGCCTTCGGGGTGATCGCGAGCATGGCGGGCATTGCTGCCGTGTTCGGGTACTGGGCGGTCGAGCGGAGCGCGTCGCGATCGCCAAAGCCTGCGGTCGCGACGGTTCGGTCGGTCGTTCCGGGTCAACACGGGCCGGAGGCTGCGGCGTCAGGGGATGCGGCCGCGCGCTCTCCGGCTGACATCGTGCTGATGCTGCAACGCCTCCACGAGCGTCGGGACTACGAGGGCCTGGCGGTCTTCTTGGCGCAGGATGCACGGGACGCGACGGTGGCGTTCCTGAAGGCGGTCGACGAGGTCGCCGACGCCCACGCTCGCACGGAGAAGCTGGCCGAGGCGGCGTACGGGGCGTTGTCGGCGGAGAAGTGGCGCGTCGCCGTCGAGGACAACCTCGGGCCGTTCTCGAAGCGCGTGCGGCTGATCGGTCAGCAATTCATGGGTGACTGGGCCGAGGTCACGCTGCAAGAAGGCGACAACGTGCCGGTCGTGCATGCGAAGTTCGTATGCGATGGAATGGGCTGGCGGTATCGGCCTGATCCTGTGCGGGCCGGCGCAACGAACGAGCTTCGCAGGCTGGCGGCGATGCTCCGGGACGTGGGGGACGCCATCGAGGGCGGCGCGACGTACGAGCATTACTCCGACGCGTTCATGTATCGGTTGCTGCCGCAGATGGGCCGCGTGGTCACCCGCGGCGACGGCGTCGATCGGCCGCCGAGATCTGCGACCTCGGTTGGGTCCCCCCATTCTGCCAGTTCTGCCGCCTCTGCCGCCACGGCTGCCTCAGCCGTCGCCGCGGGCGAGCCCGTCGAGTAGCGCCGTTGCACGACGTTCTTCTTTCGGTTTGGTAGGACAGGTCAGCCGCGGGGTAACAGGTGACCGGCGCCTCGCGGGATTCCAGTCTCGATATCGCGGGTTGCGATCGACTCGAAGTCAGTCCTGTCTTTCCAGCCACGCGTCTTCGGGCGAGACGATTTCGTCGCGAATCCAGTCTGCGTGCAGCGGAGGGGCGTGCGCGAGGAGGGCGCCTTGTCTGCTTTGTAGCTGCCCGCCGGCCAAGACCGACGGCTCCCAAGTTGTGCCTTCTCTTAGAGCCATCGGCGTCACGTAGCTAGCTGCCGGCATGCCAAGGCCAGCGGCTTTCAGAGCGCGGCGAAACGGCCGGCATTAAGCGGGGGAGTCGGTACGAGGCGGCTGCCTAACGAAGCCCCGCGGCTCGACGCCTCATGCGGCGAGAAGCAACCAGCCCTTCGGACAGCCGGCTCGTGACGATCGCGGCGATCTCCTCGCCGGAGAGGGTCTGCATCTGCGTCGGCGTGATCGGCTCCGCGTACGTGAAGTAAACGGGCCGAGGTCGGGGCAGTCGACAGTTCCTGGGCCATGCCTCGTAGGCCCCGTCGATGATCGTCGGCACGATCGTCGCTTGGGCCTTCTTGGCGACATTCATCGAGTTCGGGTTGATGACGCCGATGCGGCCGTCGCGCGTGCGCGTGGCTTCAGGGAAGACGACGACCAGCTTGCCATCTCTGAGTCGCCTCAAGGCCTCCTTGACGGCTCCGACGTCCGCCGCTCCGCGCCGGACCGGGAAGGCGTTCAAGGACCGGATCAGAAACCCGAAGACGGGGTTATCGAAAAGCGTGTCACGGGCCATGTAGTTGCCCTCGCGAGGGAGGGCGCAGGTCGCGCCAATCGGGTCGAAGAAGCTCTGGTGGTTGCACGCCAACAGGACGCCGCCGGTGGCCGGGACGTTTTGGCGTTCAAAGACGCGCCCGCGGAAGTACAGTGCCAGGGCAGCCTGCGAGAGGTACCGCATAAAGCGGTAATAGGGCCGCATTGAATTCGTTGCGATCAAGTTCTCCTCGCAGGGCGGTTGTCTTTGGAATCGCCAGCCATCTTGTGCTGCGCCGGGCGTCCTCAGCTCGGAGCTGGCCTGCTCTTGCCGAAGCTACCCCCCGGCCAAGGCCGGGGGCTCTCATAGATTGGGCAACAGTCCCCTTCTGCCGCATGCCTTCTGCCGCATGCCTTCTGCCGGGCGCGATCGGCGCAGCGATCTACTTCTTCGCGACCCTCGTCTCGATCTCCTCCAGGAGCCTGTCCACGACCCCACGAATCGACATGTGCGTCGTGTCGACGTGGACGGCTGTTTCCGGCTCGAGCAGGGGCGCCCATTGACGGCAGTCGTTTCCGTCCCGTTCGGCGAGGTTTTCTCGAATCTGCTCGAGCGTGACTTCTTCCCCGTCGGCGAGCATCTCCTGGTAGCGCCGCTCGGCCCGCTTGTCGAGGGATGCGTCGAGGAAGAACTTGATGTCGGCGTTCGGGAAGACGACGCTGCCTTGGTCGCGCCCTTCCGTCACGCACGCGCCCAACCGACGCCCGATCGCCTGTTGCTTGCTGACGAGGATGCGCCGGATCGCGGGAACGCGGGCGACGAAGCCGGTCGCCTGATTGACGGCCATCGAGCGGATGGCCTCGCTGACGTCGGCGCCGTTCAGCATCACGCGCGTGTACGTCGGCCCGCAGTCCACCGTGATGTCGGCTGCCTCGGCGAGTCGAACGAGGGCCTGAGCGTCGTGGAGCGGGGCATTTTGCTGCAATGCCGCCAGGGCGACGGCTCGATACATGGCGCCTGTATCCAGGTAGGCGATGCCGAGCCGGGCGGCGAGCTTTCGAGCTGCCGTGCTCTTTCCGGAACCGGCGGGTCCGTCAATCGTGATGATCATGTGCGTCCGTCGTACTACTGAGGCTCGATTTCGTCGCGTTCAGCGAAGATTCCGGAGGAGTCCGGAGTTCGCTCAATTCGCAGTCCGCGGTCTGAGAATCGTGACAAGCGTCTGGGCTACCCCCCGGCCAAGGCCGGGGGCTCTCACGGCCTGCGCGGCGCACCCGGC
>CAZERK010000427.1:0-3611 GCA_964514515.1 uncultured Planctomycetaceae bacterium | reverse complement strand
CGACGCTCCGCAGGTGGGGCGAGGACGCGCTCCCCTTCGGGCCGCGGCTAAACAGCCCTTCCGCCTCGCGTATCCGTTCCCGGCCGCGGGTCGCGGCTAAACAGAGCTATTTCGCCGCAGGCGCCGCTGCCTTCTGCTGCGATTGAATCATCCGCCATTGGTTCTTGCCCGCGCGGATGTACTGGGCCAACGGGATTTCCGCCGGGCAGACAAACGCACAGCACCCGCATTCGCAACAGGCGTTCATGTCGTACCGATTGGCCTTCTCGTAGTCGCGGAACTTGACGGCGTGGGCGATCTTCGTCGGCGACAGGTACAACGGGCAATTGTCGATGCTACGGCCGCAGCGAATGCACGCCGACTCGTGCCGCCGGACCGTCTCGTCCTCCCGCATGACCGTG
Source organism: uncultured Planctomycetaceae bacterium (assembly GCA_964514515.1). Taxonomy (GTDB): domain Bacteria; phylum Planctomycetota; class Phycisphaerae; order UBA1845; family UTPLA1; genus CAZERK01. The sequence goes on along the minus strand of CAZERK010000427.1, from coordinate 3,210 downwards.
AAGCCGCCCGTCCCCTTGACGATCGGCACGTTCAGGTTCGGCACGGTCGGACCCATCATCGGCCCGCCCGCCAACACCTTGACGGCGCCCTCGGTCGCCCCGCCGCTCGCCTGAATCAGTTCGCTCAACATCGTGCCGAGCGGCACGAGCCAGTTCGCCGGGCTGTTGATGCCGCCGCCCGTGCTCGTGACCACGCGATGCGTCAGCGGCAGACCCCGAACGACCGCCCGTGCGATGCTGTGCGCCGTGGCGACGTTGACGACGACGACGCCGACGTCGAGCGGCAGGCCCTTCGGGGCGCTCGGCACGACGCGGCCCAGGACGGCCGGAATCAACTGCCGTTCGCCGCCCATCGGATACTTGGTCGCGCACACGACGACCTCGAGGCCGGGACGGCCCTGCGCCGCCTTCCGCATCGTTTCGATGGCGTCCGGTTTGTTCTCTTCAATACAGATCAGCGCCCGCTTGGCGCCCGCGCAATGCGTCGCCAACTGCAGCCCCACGATGATCGCCTCGGGGCATTCCAACATGAGCCGATGGTCCGCCGTCAGATACGGCTCGCATTCGGCGCCGTTCAGCAGCACGGTATCGACCGGGCGTTGCGGGTTGCGCTTCAACTTGACGTACGTGGGAAACGTGGCTCCGCCGTGCCCGACGATTCCCCCCTCGCGAATCCGCTGACAGATTCCCTCCGGGTCGTACTTCGTCGGCTCGACGTCGGCCCAATTGCGATCCAGGAACTGCTCCAGGAAATCTGCCGGCAACGCCTCGCCATCGGCCGCGGGCTTGATCGGCACGGCCGGCACGCGTCGGCCCGACGGAATCAAGCAGATTGTTCCCACGCCGGTCTTCCCGTTGACCGACGCATGAATCGGCGCGCTGATGAAGGCGTCCACGTCTGCGATCTTCTCGCCGATCTTGACGTCCTGACGCGGCTTGACGGTCGGCGTGCATGCCGCACCGATGTGCTGCGCCATCGGGATCTTCATCTCTTCCTTCGGAACGAACAGGCGAATCGGGGCGGACTCCGAATAATGCTTCCGATGCGGTGGGTGGATGCCGCGGGCAAAGCTCTTCAGGCCCTTCATCCGCTCACGCAGACTCGCGATCATTCAACACCTCCGCCGGGTCCTTGTGCACGCCGCAGCGCAGCAACCAGCAGCTTGGCGACGCCGATGCCGACGGTCAGACCGACAAACGCCCCCGCAACCTGCCACCGGCCCAGGCTGCCGGCCGCTTCGCCTGCGAACTGCCGCCCGGCGAAGTACGCGCCGAGGATGACCGTGCAGATCGGGAGCAGGAAGACCGTCACGGCCCCGGCGACCAGGTAGCCGCCCTGGCCGAACGGCGCCGACCGCTGCTGCTCGCCCAGCGACGCAATCGGGCACGTCTCGCCGCCGTGGCAGTTTCCGCAACCGGTCCAGAATCTCTCCAGGAAGTTCATGGCGTCCTGCAGTTGGTAACGGCGAACGACGTTACGATCAAGTCGCCAACCGCTTGCAACGAGCAGTCCGCGAGAGCGGCGGCATCTGGTTGTCCGTTCCGGCAAGTCCCATGCTCACAAGACAATACGACCATGCAAGAATCGTGCTACTCGTGCGACTCGACGGACGAATCCGAAGCCCGCCGCAAGTCGGGAAACTGGGTGCCGGCAAGCCGGCCCGCCGTTGGGATGCTCTGCAGGACCAGTCTGTTAGGAAGGTCGGACGTCCGCCATTTGCACGCCCACCGCGTATTCGCGCCACGTTGCGAGCCTCGAAGCCGTCGGGCGACAGCCCGGACAGTCCAGAATGCACCTCTGCGAGAAAATCCGCGAGCTTGCGGAGGGATTCGGCGAAAACCGCGGTGCACCACCAATACCAGGGGAAGGGTATTGCCCCTCCGTAGGCCCAATCTATAATGCTGCCGTCTGTACCGAGGACCGCCCGGAGCGCGTGCTCTCCACCGAATCGCGAAGGCGAGGATGTCGGGCGTGAAATGCGGCTACCAGTATTGAGAATCAGCGTCACCGCTCGCCGAGCGTCGCCGATGCTTGGCGCCGCAAGCCTGTCGTTGCCGGCTGAGTCTCTTCACATCGAGGGCTTAACATGAACGAACCGCCCCCTGAACTCCGACGGATTTGCTGGACTGAGTGCTTCGCGTTTGCGCAGCTATTCCGGTCTTTTCGACTCGCCATCAACCCGACGAAGCTCTTCCTGGCGTTTTGCGGGATCTTCTGCACGTACCTGGCCGGTCGGGTATTGGATGGCGTCTGGCCGGAGAGCGCCAAGGCCGTGACCATCACGACGTCCGCCTCGGATCTTCAGACTGAACTGGACGTGTTCATCCAGCCATCCGGCGGGGGACGGCAGGCTGCGCTCGATTGGATCGCGGATGCCGGCGAGGGCATCCAGCGAGTCGGCCCCTTCAAGCTCCTGCTCATGCATGCTAGGAGAGTCATCTTCGCAGCGACGGACGCGGTCCTTCGGGCGGATCTCGGCGGTCTGGTCGGCGCCGTCTGGTTGGTGCCGATAGCGGTCGTCTGGCTGATGACGATGCATGCCGGATATGGAATCCTGTTCCTGTTTGCCAAGCTCGTGATTTGGGCCTATTTCGGAGGGGCGATCAGTCGCGTAGCCGCCCTGCACGCAGCCCGCGATGAACGGATCAGCCTGGCCGACGCGCTGGGATTCGCTCGAAAGAAGTTCCTCTGCTTCTTCGCCGCACCGTTGATGCCGCTCGGCGTGATCTTCATCATGGCTTTGATGCTGTTTGTCAGCGGCCTGGTCGGCGCCATCCCGGCCGTGGGCGAGGTCCTGGCCGGCATCTTCTTCTTCCTGGCGCTGATGGCAGGCTTCGTGATCGCGTTCGTCGCCATCGGCTGGGCCGCCGGTTTCGCGCTGACGTATCCGACGATCGCCTACGAGGGCAGCGACGCCTTCGACGCCTTGAGCCGATCCTTCAGCTACATCTACCAGCGCCCCTGGCGCACGGCGTTCTACTCCGTCGTGTCGATCGTGTACGGGGCGATCTGCCTATTATTCGTGAAGTTCTTCGTCCGCCTCGCGCTCTGGGCCGTGCATTTCTTCGTCGGCTGGTCGATGAACTGGGGCAGCGCTTACCGCGCCACGGAGGCAGCCGGCGAGGCGAGCAAGATCCCGAACAAGCTCGACGCGTTGTGGCAGGGGCCTGCCCTCATCGGCGACACGCCCTTCTGGGGCGGTTGCGGAG
>CAZERK010000426.1:0-3615 GCA_964514515.1 uncultured Planctomycetaceae bacterium | reverse complement strand
CTCCTCCAGCGCCAGCCCCGTCTCGACGAGGATGCGTGCATTCGTCGGGTCCTGTCGATGGAGGTCTTGCAGGAAGCGGACTGCCTCCTCGTGACGACCCAGGCGACGCAGGCACGTCGCGCAGTGCATCGAAGTTGTCGCGTCTCGCGGCGCCAGCCATCGCGCGTGCGATGCCGCCCGAAGCGCGGCCTCCAAGTCTTCCTGCCGGTCGAAAGACGTTTGAGCCCGTCGCAGCAGGCAGCTCGACAGGGCCGTCGCGTAGGACACGTTGTCCGGTGCATATCGCAGAGCGGCTCGATAATGCTCGACGGCCGAGGCGTCATCGCCGGCCTCTGCATCGAGTCGAGCCAGTAGGGCATGGGCCGCCGGCTCGGCCGGGTTGCGTCGAACGGCTGAGACGAGGTGCGGCCGTGCGTCGTGCGGACGACCGTCGGCAAGGAGTCGCTCGGCAGACCGAAGATCCCAGCGGGCCATGGCACGGTCAAAGCTGCCGGCGAGACTGTCCGAGCGGCGAGCTTGGCAGCCGCCCAAAGGCGCGATCTGCAACACGGCGAGCAAGATCGCCTGCAGCATGAATCGCCGAGCACAGCACCGACGAAGGGCCGGAGCATGCGTCATCCGTCTGTTTGTCAGTTGCACGGGTTCTACCGCTTCAGCCGCTTCATCACAGCCATCTCGTCCGTCTGAAGCCCCGGCGATGTCATGCACCGCATCGCGGGGCGACGCCGCTACGCGTATATCGGCAGAAAGGCGGATGCGGAGCCTATATTCAGCCGGTCAGGCAGGCAGGGCGGCTGACGTACGGGCGGCTGGCGGCGCGTTCCCCTGCGGGTCGCGGCTGAACGGCAATCCTTACTCGTGCGGCGGCCGTGGTCATCGACGGACCGCGGTTTGACTTCGAGCCGGCGAATCCTAGGATTCATGGAAAGATGTCGCGAAAAGAAACGTGCCCCGGGCCGCGGGATGGCCATCGGGATGCCGGCGTCGACTGCACGACCGGGCGTCACGCCTTGGAGTCGGTTGCTTATGCGCTTTCTCGTGGCGGTCCCCGTCTATAACGAGGCGAAGTACGTCGCCGGCGTTCTCGCCGAGGTCCGACGGCACGCCGACGAAATCCTCGTGGTCGACGACGGCTCGACGGACGCGACGCCCGGCATCCTGGCGGGAATCCCTTGGATACAGTCGCTGCGTCACCCGAAGAACCACGGATACGGGCAAAGCCTGATCGACGGCTTTCGCTATGCTGTCGAGCGCTGTTACGACTGGGTCATCACGATTGACTGCGACGCGCAGCACGAGCCGGCGGGCATTCCGGCGTTCATGGAGAGAGCGCAGGCGGGCGATGCGGACATCGTCTCCGGGTCCCGATACAAGGTACCGGTGCCTGGCAGTACCGCCGCCCCGCCGGACCGCCGCGCGATCAACGCCCGAATCACGCAGTTGTTGAACTGCATGCTTGGGCTGTCGCTGACGGACGCTTTCTGCGGCTTCAAGGCTTATCGCGTCGAGGCCGTCGCGCGGCTGAAACTGACCGTTCCCGGTTACGCCTTCCCGATGCAGTTCTGGGTGCAGGCCGCTGCGGCGAGCCTTCGCGTCTGCGAGCTGCCCGTCGCGCTGATCTACAACGATCCGACCCGGCATTTTGGGGGTTTGCTCGACGATCCGGACACGCGGCTGGCACACTACTTGAGCGTGCTCAGGGCGGAACTGGAGAGAATGCGATCAAGCACGCACGTCTTCGGCCGAACGTCGCCTGCGCTGGTTGACGCGCTGGGCGCGTGCCGGGAAGCTGTCTGACGCGGCATCGTGAGCCGCGGCGCGATCGACGCCGGTAAGCCGAACCGTCCGCGTCTTCCCGCAATTTCCTGTTGTTCCATGCGTATGGCTGAGCGACGACAAACAGAAATCGACGCCTTGGCCGCGCCCCGCGGAGACGGCGACGTTCTCGTGACGCCCGCCTTGAGCGAGTACGCCGCAATCGTCCGTGCCAATCGACAAGCCCGCCAAGCCGTCCGCCGATTGATGCCGAGCGGTGCGTCGGCCCAGAACGAGGACGGCGTCGCGGACGATGGTTGGGAGATTGCGACGGGGCATCAGCCGGCCTTCATCCATCCGGGCGTCTGGGCCAAGGCTGTCGTAGCGGCCGTCGCGGCGCAGCGGCTGGGCGGGCGAAGCTGCTTCTTCGTGGTAGACAGCGACGTCGTGCACCAGCCGGAGCTGCTTTGGCCCGTCGAGGGCGCGGACGGCTTGGGCGTCGCGGGGGCGAGCGTCGTGCCCGGCGAGCCTGGACTGACGTACGAGCAGTCGCCGAACATATCGACGGAACGATGGCGGTCGTTGATCGCCGAGTTGCCGCTGCCCACAGCGTTGCCGCCCGATCCCGCCATGCCGTTGTTCTGGCGCGGGTTTCTGGCGAGCGCTGCGGCGCCGGGCGAGCACGCCATCGACGGGGACGATTGCGATTACGTCGAGCGATGGATACGCGGCGTAGCAACCGTCTGCAAAGCCCTGGAGGTCGCGCCGCCTCGGTTCCGGCGCGTCAGTGCGCTGTTCACGTTCTTGCCACGTCGCGGTCAGGGAGCGGCGGCCACCCCTTCGCCAACCGGCGGGCAAAGCGCCGCGGCGTGGTTCGTCGGCCCGCTCCTATCCGACGCGCGTCGGTTTGCCGCAGACTACAACGGGGCGTTGGCCGCATACCGGCATCGGCGGAGACTCGGCGGAAACCGCCATCCGATCCCGGACTTGGTTGTGCAAGACTGTCGCGTGGAGACGCCGCTATGGGCGCTGCGCGGCCGAGCGCCGCGGCGGCGGCTGTTCGTCTCCGAGGCCGCCGGGGGAAGCCTGCTGTTGCTTGCCGGGCAGGAGCCGATCGGCTGCGTTGATCGCCCGGCGATTCTGGCCGAGCCGGAGCAGGCGATCGCAGGCTGCCTGAACGGCTGGCAACTCCGCCCCCGAGCTTTGGCGCTCACGATGTACCTGCGGCTCTTTGAATGCGACCTGTTCATCCACGGCATCGGAGGAGCGAAGTACGACCAGATCACGGACGACATCATCCGCCGGTTCTTCCAGGTCGAGCCGCCGAGATACGCTTGCGTGTCGGCGACGCTGCGGCTGGCGACGCTGCGCTCGGCCGCGAGCCTGCCCGATCTGATGCGATGCCGGCGTCGCCTGCGCGACGTCCGGTTCAATCCCCAACGCTACCTCGACGCATCCTCAGCTTCGCAGGCGCCGCTGCAAGCGAAGCTCGACGAGCGGGAGCAGGCCATCGCGGAGTCGCGACGATTGGCGTCCTTCGCGCCGTCTCATCGGTGTGCTCGACGGGCCGCCTTCGCGCGCATCCGCCAGGCGAACGAGGCGATTCTGCAAGCAGTCCCGGACGTATCGAGGCGTTTGACGCAGGAACTCGCCGAGGCTCAACGGCTCTGGGAACAGAACAAGACGGCCGGTTCGCGAGACTGGTTCTTCGGGCTGCATCCGATCGAGAGGCTGCGGGGCCTGGCACGAGCGCTTGTCGGCGCCTAAATCACCGAGCGCGATCCGGTGGCGCGCAGGTAGCGGCCGACCTCCCGGTCGGCCGTAGAATGCGCCGGTTGCCATGCTCCGCAACGGCCGAGC
>CAZERK010000425.1:0-3617 GCA_964514515.1 uncultured Planctomycetaceae bacterium | reverse complement strand
GGTACGGAGTCTCGGCGGACGCTCATCATCTGACCGCCCCGGCACCTGACGGGACGGGGGCGGTCGCCGCCATGCAGGCGGCGCTGCGAGACGCGGGGATCCGACCCGAGGAGGTCCAGTACATCAACGCCCACGGAACGGGGACGCCCCATAACGATCCCATCGAGGTCGCGGCTATTCGTCAGACCTTCGGCCCGCACGCGGAGAAGCTCGCGGTCAGCTCGACCAAGGCGATGACCGGGCATACCCTGGGCGCCGCGGGCGCGGTGAGGAAGCGGGCGAAACGGGGCCTCGAGCGGTCCAAGACGAACTGCCTGTCGGACGCCGGCGTTGCAGGCTTTGTCGCGCATGCCGCCCTGGAAGGCGCCCGGCTCAACGTCATGATTAACCTGCCGGGCATCACCGATCCAGCGAAGCGCGACGCGTTGCGGGGACAGTCCGACGCGTTGCGGGCCGAGGCTCGGGCGCTGCGGGCGGAGATCGACAAACGGGTGGATGCGAATTACGCGTAGGATGTCTCCCGCCGCCGCCGCACGGGGCGAGACGGACGACGGGTACAATAAGTCCCGCTCCGGTCGAGCGAGGACTGAAACGGGCAAACGGATGGACCTCAGCGAGCTTCAGAGACTGATCGAGGACATGTACTCGGCCAAGGATCGCAAACGCGGGTCCGCCGGCACGTTCCTTTGGTTGATGGAGGAGATCGGCGAGTTGGCCGCGGCGGTCGCCGAGGGGACGCCTGCCGAGAAGGAAGGCGAGTTTGCCGACGCGCTGGCCTGGCTCGTGACGCTAGCCAACGTCGAAGGCATCGACCTGAACCGAGCCATGCTGAAATACTCCAAGGGTTGCCCGGGTTGCGGGCAGATGGTCTGCCGTTGCGGCGGGAAGCCGTAGCCGGGCGGCTCGCCCCGCAAAGGGCGCGGCGTGCGTCCCGGCGAGCCCCGCGAAGTCGGTTGTTCGGCACGGCCGCCCGCATCAAGCCCAGGCGCCCTTCAGCGCGCAGAGGAAGGAATGCGCCAGGCCAAGACTGGCGTTCGTGTCGTTCATCAGGGAGTCTGTGCCATGAAGCCGAGGCTGCTGGCAACTGCGAGGTTCTGGGGCGTCCTGCTTGCGTGCGCCGTCGCGTCGCCTCCTTCCGCGTTACCTGCCCAGGATCGCGCGGAGGACGTCGTCGCGGACAAGCCGGCCGCCGATCGCGGCAACTGGGCTGGGCTGCGCCCGACGGAGTTGGGCGTTCGCTTCACGCCAGCGATGGCCAAGGGGATCAGCGCCGCGTTCGTACGGGAGATGAGCCGGGAGTACGAGTTGAACGAGACCCAATCCGAGGCGATCCGGGAGATCATCGCCACGCGGTTGATGAAGACGATCCAGAAGAACGCCCGAGCCGGCCGTGACTCAATCGAGCTGATGATGGAGACGGTGATTGCCCACGAGGGCCGGTTTCCAAAGGAGGAGGCACAAAAATTCGCTACGACCGTCAAGCCGCTGATCCCGGCGTTTCAGGAATTGTGCATCGACGCCTCGGCGGAGATCGGCAAGAAGCTCAGCGTGACCCAGCGGTTGAAGTTCACGGCCGACATGGCCAAGGCCACGGCGGGGCTGGCGATCTTCGAGAACCGCATGAAGCGATGGGAGGAAGGCAAGGTCAGCGACGGGGCCAATCCGTTCTGGGACCCGGCGGATGAGAACCCAGAGGCGGCGAGCCAGCCCGACGCCGACCCGGATGAGCCTCCTGAGCACCGCCGGGCGCGGCAGCAGGTCGAGGGCTACATGCGTTGGCAGGTCGATCTCGACGAGCAATGGGAGAACTACCTCAACCAGGCCCAATCCTACTTCGGGTTTGACGAGCCCCAGGTCAACGCCTGTCAGGCGATCCTCAAGGACTGTCGCGATCGAGTCAAAGCCGTCAAGACGCCGCCATGGCGCGATGCCGTCAAGGAGAACCGCATCGCCTGGCAGCTTACCTGGCAAGCCGGCGGCACGACCTTCGCGCAGGGTCCCTGGATGCACCAACTCGATGCGGCCTATGAGAAGCTGCTGAAACCCGTTCGTGATCTGGATGAGGAACTGAAGCGCAGGATTGACGCGATTCCGACGAGCGTCCAGCGAGCCAAGGCGATGGAGCGGGCGAGGAAGGCGTTCGCCGAGAAGGGCTTGGACAAGCTTCCGGTCTGACGGCCTTGGGCCGCGAGGCGTGGACTGCGGCGACCACAGCATCCAGCGGCAACCGCCGATTGGCCGCGCCGTGAGAGGCGGACAGGGGGGGACAGACCGAAAGAGCTACTTGGCGGGCACGGATGGCTGTTTCGTGAGAAGACAACGTATGAAGACCTGGGGCATCGCGGCCTTGATCCTCGGACTGTTGTTGGCCGTTGGGCTGCCAATCGTCGAGTCCTCGCTCGGCTGGGGCTCGTATTTGGTGAACATCCTGAAGCTGATCGGCTTCGGCTTGCTCGCCGTCGGGATCGTGCTGCTCTGCAAGCGCAAGAAGCCAAGCAATCCCTGAGCGGTGCGGGCAGAAGAGGGACGGCGCCCCGCGGGATGCCGTTCTCGGCAGCGGCCTTCGTCCTCGGTTCGGAGCCAGCCCCCCTCTTGCCGCGGGTTGTTATCTCAGCGGCATGGGCAGGACGGTCACGGCTCGGCGGCGGGCGTAGGTCTTGCCGTTCTTGAGCGTGACGTTGACCGTGACCTCGTACGGGCCGGCTGCGGCGTACGCGTGGACGGGCGACGCCTCGTAGGATTCGTCGCCGTCGCCGAAGAACCATTTCTGCCTGACGGCTGACGGCGCCGCGTCCACGCCGAAGCGAATCCGCAGAGGCTGCGTCAGGTCGTCCGCGCCCGCCCGAATCCGAATCCACGGATACTTGCGTGTAACGTCCTGGAAGAACCGCCACGGCAGGTCAGGGTCGATGCGGCGATGCGCGCCCGTGATCTCGCGTTCGTCAGGGTGCATGCCCTGGTCGCGCAGCCAGTCAAGCATGGCCTTGGACTGATCGCGAAGCAAATCCGTCTTGCCGTAGATGACGAGGATTCGCTGCCACGGATCCAGCTGTTCGGCTGGCGCCGCCATGAACCGGGCGTCGAACGAACCTTGCCGCACGGCGAGCGCCCGAAAGACGTCCGGGTTTCGCAGCCCCGCGTGCAGGATCGCGTATGCGCCTGCGGACCAGCCCGTCATGAAGACGCGGTGCTCGGCGATGCGGTATCGCGACTTCACGGCGGCGACGACCGCCAGGATCGTCTGCTCATCCTGCGACTGAAGCGCGATCTGCTGCTCGGGCGACGGCGGGAAGTCGCCCTTGGTTCCCGCCAGGCGGGGGGCGGCGATGATGATGCCGCGCCGCTCGCCGAAGCTGGCCCATTCTCGCATCTGCAGGTCCGCCGTGTCGTACGGCCAGGTGCCGTGGCAAGCGACGACGAGCGGCCATTCCTGACTGTCCGTGTAGGTGCTGGGAACGTAGAGGAGGTAGGGTTGCTCGGTCCGTTCCTCCGTCATGTCGAGGACGGAACTCTGAGATGGAAGCCTGCCCAGGGCGGGGCAGCCTCCGACGGTCACGAGAAGCAAGAGCAAGCCCGTCACGCGGAGAATCGCGCCGCGGCCTGCCGACCGACGGATG
>CAZERK010000424.1:0-3661 GCA_964514515.1 uncultured Planctomycetaceae bacterium | reverse complement strand
CTCCAGGTCCACGCGCCGCACAGGTTCAATCTCGCCCTCAGTCCGTCGCACAAACCGAACCGTCGCGCTAGGACTTCGCCGGCGGCTTGCGGCGAGGCTTCGCTTTCTTCTCCGCCGCCCCTTCGCTCTCATCGCCGCTGGCGGTTTTCCGGCCGTCCGCGGCGGCGGCCTTCTTGGCCGGGGCCTTCTTCACGGCCTTCCGCCGCACGGGCGGCGCCTTGCGCTCGACCTTCGCTTCCGTAACCTTCGCCGTCTCGAGGATCTTGTCGACGCACTTCTCGTCGCGAATCTCGAAGTACAGCGACTCCAACCCGTTGTTCCGGGCCAGCTCGTCCCTCACGCGGTCAAAACGCCGGTTATAGGAGGCTGCGATCGACGCAATCTGGCTGTTGATCTCCTCTTCCGACACCTCTATTTCGAGCTTTTCGGCGATCTCCTCCAGGATGAAGTGCAGCTTCAACTGCGCCGCTGCCTCTTCCCGGGCGATGGTTCGCAACTCGTCCACCCGCTTGGCGATCTCGGCCGCAGGATAGCCCTGCCGCTGCAACTCGACCATCTTCCGCAAAACGGCCCGTTCGGTCTGTCGCGTCGACGCGCCCTCGGGCAAATCCAGCTTCGTGCTGTTCAGCAGGTATTCACGGACTTGCCGGCGCATCGCGTCCCGGACTTCCTCCGACAGCCGACCCTCCAGGCGCTGGCGGACGAAGGCCCGATACTCTTCTTCGCTGTCGAAGCCCTGGGCGGAGATGAACGCCTCGTCCATCTCCGGCACCTCGAGCCGCTTGATCTCGTTGATCTTCAGGGCGAAGCGAGCCTTCTTCCCTCGCAGGTCCTCGACCTCATAATCGCTGGGAAGCTCCCCCTCCAACGACCGCGTTTCGCCGAGCCGCCCGTCCTTCACCTTCTCCTCGAAGTCCTCGAAGACCACGCCTTCGATGCGCTGCGGCCGGACGCCGATCTGCAGGTTCTCCGCCGTCTTCACCGGCTTGCCGTCGACGCTCATCGTCAAGTCACAAACAAGCAAATCGTCGGATCCGACGGCCTCGTCCGGCACCGGAACCCAGTTGCCTCGAAGCGACAGCATCCGATCGATGAACGCCGTCACGTCGTCGTCCGTGACCGTCATGTCGGGCTTCTCGATGGCGACGGCTTCGATGGACGGCAGCTCGAACTCGGGCTTGACCTCCACCTCGCAGCGAAGCGTCAGATCGCCCTCCTCCGGCACCTTGATGTGCGTCAGGGCCGTCGGCATGTCGAGGAGTTTCTCCTTCTCCGCGGCCTCCTCCTCGCCCGGCGCCTTCTTTTCCTTGACCTTGACCCAGACGAAGGGGTCGCCCAGCGTCTTGAGATCCTTCATCTCCATCGCGGCCAGGTAGGCGTTCGGCAGGACGCGCGTCAGCACCTGCTCCCCGACCTCCCGTCCGAACCGCTTCTCGACCAGCCGACGGGGGGCGCGGCCACGGCGAAAGCCGGGCACGATCGCCTCGGAGATCAACTCCTTGTAGTCCTTGTCGAGTTGGCCGTCCAAGTAGTCGCGCGGCAGCGTAATCGTCACCGACTTCCGCAAGACGCCGATGTCGGCCACGTCCACCTTCATCGCCTTCTTGCGGGCATCCTTGGCTTCCTGCTCTTCGTCGAGCTCTTCAGGCGCCTCGCGCTCCTCGGCGCCCCCCTCCGCCGCCGCCTCAGACTCCGGAGTCGCCTCGGTCTCTTCGTTGACCTGGCCGTCCGCAAGGTCGTCATCAGCCATACGTGGCCTCCTCTCGCACTCGATCGTCTCTCCCGGCCGCGCGAATATCGGACGGTCGCCGAACGCGCACCAAAAAAGCCGGCCAGGCATTCAGAAGATCCCGACCGGCTCATGCCGATTCTCGGAGCTTCGCCCGCCCGCGGCCAACGCCTGACCCTTGTCGAGTCGGTATCCCACGGGCGGTCTTGGGTTGTAAGACCTGCCGACAAGCCAGGCACACAGGCACCAAAACCCGAGGCCGCGGGTTGCGCGCCGCCCAACCGCCGGCACCATTACAGCGCCGTAACAGGCTCTCTAAGAGCGGGTGATGGGACTCGAACCCACGACATTCACGTTGGCAACGTGACGCTCTACCACTGAGCTACACCCGCAAAGGCTTTCTGCCCGCGCGTACCCTTTACAACTAGGGCCTCGCATCGCTCCTGTCAAGCTCTGAACAGGAGCATATCGACCAACACCGGCCGTTCTGTGAGCGAATCCGAGCCCGGCTTCGCGATGACGCCCGCCCTCGCCGGCCGGGCATAGGGCGCTCTTCGCCCAGACGCGGCGTCGCTCCTGAGCCGGCCCGTCAGCCCGCCTTCGGCCGCCAACGAACGTCCGGCTTGCGACTCGCCGCCACCTCGTCCGCACGTTCAATCCAGGAGGCCGTCGGAGCGTTCTTGAGCTTGTCCGGTTCCTCCGCGGCTTCCTTCGCGATCCATTTCATGGCGCCGACGAAATGGTCCAGCGTCGCCTTGGACTCCGTTTCAGTCGGCTCGATCATCAGCGTGCCGTGGATCGGCCATTCCATCGTCGGCGGATGGATGCCCAGGTCGATCAGCCGCTTGGCATAATCCAGTACGCGCAGGCCCTCGCGAAGTTCCGGCTTGAGGATGAACTCGTGCCCAAACGGCGGGCTGAACGGCAGCGAGTAGCCCGCGGCGTCCTTCATGCAAGCCGCCAGGTAGTTGGCCGCCAGCACCGCCTTCTCGCCCACGTCTTTCAGACCGTCCGGACCCAACGCCCGGATGTACGCATAACAGCGAACCAGCACGCCGAACTGCCCGAAGAACATGCGCACCTTGCCGATCGACTTCGGCAGGTTCTCGTCCAGGAAGAACGTCCCGTCGTCACGCCGCCGAACCTGTGGCACGGGCAGGTACGGCGCCAGGACCTTGCGGACCGCGATCGGGCCCGAACCCGGACCGCCGCAGCCGTGCGGCGTGCTGAACGTCTTGTGCGTGTTGTAGTGCATCACGTCCACGCCGAAATCGCCGGGCCGCGTCACGCCCAGGATGGCGTTCATGTTCGCCCCGTCCAGGTACAGCAGCGCGCCACGCTCGTGGAGAACGTCGGCCATCTTCTGGATTTGGTCGTCGAACTTGCCGACCGTGTTGGGGTTCGTGATCATCAACGCCGCCGTCTGCTCGTCCACCTTGGCCTTCAGGTCGTCCAGGTCGAGCATCCCGTCGGGCCGGCTCTTGACGGGCATCGCGTTGCGGCCGCAGATCGTGCAACTCGCGGGATTCGTTCCGTGGGCGGTATCGGCCGGCAGGACGTTCGGACGCATTCCACCGTGGGCGGCGTGATAGGCGTTGACGACCATCAGGCTGGTCATCTCGCCGTGCGCGCCGGCGGCCGGCTGCAACGACACCTCGTCCAGCCCGGCGATCTCCGCGAGGAACACGCGAAGGTGGTACAGCATCTCCAAGGCACCCTGGATGTCAGGCCCCGTCTGCAAGGGGTGCAGATGCAGAAAGCCCGGCAGCCCCGCCGCCCATTCGTTGATCCGGGGGTTGTACTTCATCGTGCACGAGCCGAGCGGATAGAAGTTCGCGTCGACGCTGAACAGCCGGGCGCCCAGACGCGCGTAATGCCGGACCAGTTCCAGCTCCCCCACCTCCGGCAGGCCCGGCGGCTCGTCGGCGAGCA
>CAZERK010000423.1:0-3669 GCA_964514515.1 uncultured Planctomycetaceae bacterium | reverse complement strand
AGCGCGGCTCGCCCAGGATGCGGCAGCCCTTGGCGAGACTGGAGATCATGAGGCCGTTCCATGACGCCAGGATCTTGTCGTCCAGATGAGGCTTGGTCCGCTGCTCGCGGACGGCCCAAAGCTGCATCTTCGCCGCCGTCAGTCGCTGCTGGAGTTCGTCGAGCGGCATCGCGTGCAGCTTCGCGACGACCTCCAGGGGGCGGGGCACGTTCAGGATGTTGCGGCCCTCCCAGTTACCGTCCTCCGTCACGTCGTAGGCGTCGCAGAAGAGCGGCCCGTCCCGAGGACCGAGCACGTTCATCACCTCGGCCTTCGTCCAAACGTAGAACCTGCCCTCCACGCCTTCGCTGTCGGCGTCGCGGGTGCAGTAGAAGCCGCCCTCGGGGCTCCGCAAGTCCTCGATCACGTAGTCGAGCATCTCCCGTGCGATCCGGGCATAGAGCGGCTTGCCGGTGCGTTGGTACGCCTTGAGATAGACGTCTGAGACAAGCGCCTGGTCGTAGAGCATCTTCTCGAAATGCGGGACCAGCCAATCGGCGTCGGTCGAGTAGCGCGCGATGCCGCCGCCGAGCTGGTCGTAGATGCCGCCGTGGGCCATCTTCTCGAGCGTCAACTCAACCAACTCCAGCAGTCTGGCGGCCTCGCCTGGGGCAATCTGGAAGGCATCGGTCTCGTCTTGGTCTGCCGGGGATACTCCTGCGTCGGTTGGATCGTCCGGCGCGGCTTGGCGTTGTTTGTCGGCGCCGGTGGGGGCGACGCGGTGAGATGCGCGCAGCATCAGATCCATCGCCAGGGCAGGCGGGAACTTGTTCGTGCCTCCCCCGGTCATGCCGCCCTTGATCGGATCGAACGCGCTCGCCAACTGCACGGCGGTCTGTGCGACGAGTCCGTGCGGCGGGATGGTCGAAGCCGATTGCTTCGTCGATCCCGTCGGGACCGTGGACATCGCCTGCACGGCGGCCGTCAACACGTCCGCCTGGTCCGCGATCTTCTCGCGGTCTTCCCGCCACGTCTTCGCCAGAAAAAGCAGCAACTGCTTGAAGCCGGGGCGGCCGTATCGCGCTTCGGGCGGGAAGTACGTTCCGGCGTAGAAGGGCTTGAGGTCGGGGGTCAGCCAGACCGACATGGGCCAGCCGCCCGACCCGGTAAACGCCTGCGTAGCCGCCATGTAGATTTCGTCGAGGGCGGGCCGTTCCTCACGGTCGACCTTGACGCAAACGAAATGCTCGTTGAGCGCCCGGGCGACCTCGGGGTTCTCGAAGCTCTCGCGTTCCATCACGTGGCACCAATGGCACGCGGAGTAGCCAATCGACAAGAAGATCGGCTTGTATTCTTGCCCGGCCCGCTCGATCGCCTCCCGCCCCCATTCGTACCAGTCGACGGGATTCCTCGCGTGCTGGAGCAAATAGGGGCTCACCGCGTGCGCGAGCCGATTCGCACAGCCTGTCTTCTTCCTGGGAGTCTGCATGCTGCCTCCTCAAAGGGCGAAGTTGGGTTCGCGTGTGCTCTGCTTCGTACCTGATGCAATGGGAGTATAGCGCGGTTGGAAAGGAGGGTCCGCGCACTGTGCTGGGAGACGCTACTGTGGCGAAACGCTGCTGCCGGTCGAAGAGCCGGGCGCGTCGGACCATCCGGCAGCTTTCATGACGTTCGTGGTGGCGATCCACACCTCGCGTGCCTTCGTCGTCAACCATTCGTCCGTCAGGACTTCTCTGCAGACGACGCGTACTTGGTTGTTCTTCGGCCGACTGAGTTTGACCAGCCTGAACGGACCATTGGGACTGCGAGCGCTGATGCGTCCGTGGGCAAGGCAGTCGCGGAGTTGACTCAACGAAGGGTCTATCCTCAGTTCGGGATTCACGGCGGCAATGCGTTCGTTGTATCTGCGGATCAACTCTCCCAGTGTGCTGTAGTCTGTTAGGGCGTTCTCTGGGACAGAATCGCCTTCCTGTAATTCGTTGACGTCGAGACCCCACGGAAGAGGATTGTGTGGCTTGTCTTTTTGCTCGTAAAGGAAACCGCGAATCGCGAATTCAAGGCTGAGCAGGTTTGCGAACGCCTGCCCAAGATTGCGCACGTCACTGTCAAGCCACGCAGTCATACCGTCTGCTTCGACTCGCTGCTCAAAAGGAGGAACGCTCATGAGCACAGTTCATGCGCATGTAGTTGTAGATGCAGAGCGATTGCATCGCAAGGCCGTCCAATGCTGTGAGTTGTACAGATGCACCGATCTCGTCTCAGCAAGCAGGGCCGCGACCGTGAGGAAACGGTCACCGCGTCTGGCCGAGGATCGCTCCCTCACGGTCGCGGCTCTGATCGGTGCTACAGTCCTTGGTGGGGCACCGGCAGGATACGAGCATCGCGGGCACGGTGCTGGCCTTGCTGTGAGGCCCGTAACGGATGTCTGTCATGATGCACGCGGCCGGGTTTTCGCCTGCTGTCCGGTGCGGCGTCATGCCAGGTTGGCGACGAGCGCGCTGACGCGGTCGGACGCGGCCGCCATTCGCTCGGCGGCTCCTTCGGCGTCCTGGGAGCGCGCATCGTACGCCTGGATCACCTCGCCGATCCGGGCGATGGCCGCGCCGATCTCCTCGACGCCGCTGCATTGGCCTTGGCTGTCGCCCGCCAACTTGTCGAGCGTGGCGGAGACCTGCGTGACGTCGCCGGAAATCGCGTTGAGTACCTTGCCGACCTCGGCCGCGACGTCCGCGCCTTCTCCGGCTCGGCGTACGGCGTCCTCGATGAGCGACGTGGTCTCGCGGGCCGCCTGCCCTGCTCGTTGAGAGAGGCTGCGCACTTCGTCGGCGACGACGGCGAATCCCTTGCCGTGCTCGCCGGCCCGGGCCGCTTCGACGGCGGCATTCAACGCAAGCAGGTTCGTCTGGAAGGCGATGCCCTCAATCACCTTGATGATCTTGCTGATCTGCTCCGCGGATTGGTTGATCCCGCTCATGGCGTCGTTGAGGCGCGCCACGGTCTTGTCACCGGACTGCGCCGCCGTCGCCGCGCGCGTACTCAGCTCGTTGGCCTGCCGCGAGTTCTCCACGGATGCTCGTGTCATCTGCGTGACGCCGTGGACGACTCCGGAGGCTCTTTCCACGAGCGACGCTCGCTCCCCGGAGCCCTGGGAGAGCGCGCTCTGCGCACCGCTGAGACGTGCGGCGGCAGCCAGATTGTGGCCTGGAATATCCAGATGGCGGCATCCTTGATCGCCGCGGCCCCGGACTGCAACTCTGTCGCCAGTTCCTCGACCTTCAGCGAGAGGGCGCGTTTCGGCCGCCAGCCGATCATGCCGGTCGCCAAGGCGCCGATCAGGCTGACGAGCGCGATGCCTGCGCGAGGCGACGACGTCTGTCCGGCCATCAGGTAGTACGCCGCGCCGCCCACAGCGAGCAGGACGATGATGGAAAGAGCACATCCGCGGACCAAGCAGCCCGCCATGGTGGCCCTGGGATTCACGAAGAAGCAGGACGCCAGGCCGACCAACGCCGCCGCGCCCAAGAAGACGAGGACGGCCGACCAGATCGAGGTGTTCGAGGAATCCGCGGCGGCGGACTTGCGCGAAGCGCCGACCGGCGAGGCGCGTGTCTCCGGGGTTTGCGTCGATCCAGAGATTCGCGTTGACGGCGACGATGTGCGCAGCGTCACGGAAACCGCTGCAGTCTGGGG
>CAZERK010000422.1:0-3684 GCA_964514515.1 uncultured Planctomycetaceae bacterium | reverse complement strand
GTTGCCGAGGATATTCTGCTTTGTGATGCGTCGGCCACGGGGGCCGACGCTAGATACAATCGAGAATCGGTATAGGGCAGTCGTCGGATCGCAATCGATCGTGAGGCGCATGCGGGGGATCTGGCGGACTGACCATCTTTTGGATAGAATAGTCGTTTATTGCGTCGCGTGTTTCCGCGATGGAACCGGCCGTCGCTCAAAGCGTCGGGCAGATCGCCGGGCGCCTGGGCAGGACGGGCCTCAACACATGAACCAAGCGATCGCCTTCTTCCGCGTCCTGGGGTCCTTGTGGTTCGCGGCCGTCCTGCTCGTGCTCCTGCTCCTGGCGATGGCGTGCGCCACGGTCTTCGAATCCGTCCACGGTTCCGAACAGGCGCTCATCGTCTTCTACGATGCGTGGTGGTTTGAATGCCTGCTGGGGCTGCTGGCCGCCAACGTGCTCGTCGCGCTGATCGTGCGATCGCCTTTCAGTCGTCGGCAGGCCGGCTTCGCCCTGACCCACCTCTCGATCCTGGCCGTGCTCGGCGGGGCCTTGGTCACGCAGAAAGTCGGCATCGACGGCCACGTCGGCGTCGTCGAGGGACAGACGGTGAGCGAGTTGACGCTCAACGACCGGCTGGTCGTGAGCGTCGTCAATCGTTCCGAAGGGGCGACGAAGCTTCTGGATCTCGATGACCGCGTCTTCCACGGCTTCGAAGAGGTCTCCTTCGACCATGATTGCCCCAGCCTCGACGCGGGTAGCCTGCACGTCGAGGTCGCCCGGTACCTGCCCGACAGCGAGTTGGGGGAGCGCGTCGTGGACGACCATCCGCACAGCCGCCCGGCGGTCGAAGTCTTGCTGTCGTCGACCGGTCGGGATGATCCCGTCTGGGTGTTTTCGGGACAGTCGGCGAAGATCGGGCCGTTGGAGGTTGCGTACAGCGCCGAAGCCACGGCGGAGGCCGTTAAACGGCATTTGCAATCCCCTGCGACGGAGGCGTCGTCTTCCAAGGGCGACGTCAAGGTCGAGTATCAGGGCAAGACCGCGCTGGTTCCGTTGGAGCGATGCATGGACCAGCCGGCCGCCGCGGGCGACACGGGCTGCGCCGTGCGCGTGCTGAGATACCTGCCCCATGCCAAGGTGGGCCCGGACCATCAGATCGTCAACGCCTCGCAGCAGCCGATCAATCCGTACATCGAAGTTGAGTTGACGCGCCCGGACGGACAGCGCGAGTCGCGTCGGGCCTTCGCGCGGTTTCCCGATTTGTCGTCGATGCACGGCACGTCGCGGCCGGCCGACGAGATCAGGGTGACGTTCGTCGCGGGCGTCGAGGCGCCTGCGCCCGCGTCGGCGCCGGTCGAGATCGTGTCCGGCCCCGACGGAAGGCTGTCGGCCCGATTCGTCGGCATGGACAAGACGACGACGACCACGGAATTGTCCCTGGGCGAAGCGGTGGAAACGCCGTGGCCGGGATGGAAGCTGACCGTCTCGAGGCGGTTCGCGCACGCCCGTTGGGATCGTGCGGTTCTGCCGGTCGTGCCGGTTCGGCAGGCTCGGATTCCGGCGGTGCTGCTGCGGTTGCGCATGGGGGGTCAGACCAGCGAGATGTGGGCACAGCAGTACAGTACGTATCCGATCAGCGTGGGCGGCGCCGCGCACGAGATCGCGTTCACGAGCAAGACGATGCCGTTGGGGTTCGACCTGACGCTGGATCGTTTTCGGATCGGCACGTATCCCGGCACGAACCAGCCTCGTTCGTATGAGAGCCACGTGACGATCCAGTCGCCGGCGACGGGCGAACAGGTGAGCCGCGTCATCAGCATGAACGCGCCGGCGAGCTACGGCGGGTTTGCCTTCTACCAATCGAGCTACGCGCAGGAGCGAGGCCGGTCGGTCAGTTATCTGAGCGTCTCGCGCGATCCCGGTCGGCCGATCGTCTTCGCCGGCTACTTCGGCATGATGGCCGGCATGGTCTGGGTCCTGGCGCAGCGGATGAAGGAACGCCGCCGACAAGCCGTCCGTCCCGGCTAGCTGCAGACGGCCTGTTGGCGTCGGTTCGGCTCGCCGGGTTGCCGCCAACGGCATGACGGCATCGTTTGGAAGCTGTTTTGGAACCGCCCGTTTATGGCGCCGCCCGGACTGAAGTCCGGGGCTCCTCGACGTTATGAAACGGCTGTTTAGCCGCGACCCGAAGGGGAGCGCGAGGACAATTCGGCGTTGAGGCGACCTCGGCTGCTTTGGGAATCCGTGATGGCTCCGTTGCTCGTTGTTCTGATGACCTTGCTTCCGGCAGCGACGTCTGCGCCGGATGAGGCGGCGTTGCCAGGCTCGCTCGATTTCGCGGCGATCCGAGCCTTGCCGACGCAGCACGACGGCCGCTGGCCCCCGCTGGATACAGTCGCGCGGGACTTGGTTGAGAAGGTCACGAGCGAGGCGCACTTCCGCGGGCAGGATCCCGTCGGCGTGCTGCTCGCCTGGACGTTCGATCCGGCGACGTGGCGGAGACAGCCGCTCGTCAGGATCGGCAACGCGGAGCTTCGCGCGACGTTGAAGCTGCCGCCGGATCGGAAGGTCTTCTCCTATGCCGAGTTGGTCGCCCATCAGCCGCTCATGGCGATGATGCGGGGCCTTGCCGACATCGGGACGGCCCGAAAGCTCGATCCGCTGGAGTCCGAGGTGAACGACATCGGCGAGAAGCTGCTTCTCCTGCACGATGCGTTCGCCGGCGAGTCGATCCGGTTGATTCCCGATGCGAAGGACGTTGGGGCCGCCTGGAAGCCGATCGCCCTGCCGGCTGACGCTGCCGAAGCGAACGCTTCGGAGAACGACTCCGATCCGCAGCTCGCCGCGGTTCGTGATGCTTGGGGGGCGCTGCGGCGGGCGTTTCTCGCGGACGACGGGCCGGTTTTCGCATCCGCCACGGGTAAACTGTCGGCAGCCCTGTCGGCATTGCCTGCCGCCCATCGGCCGTCACCGGAACGGATCCAGACCGAGCTGCTGTACAACCGACTGCATCCCTTCAAGACGGCCTGGATCATCCTGGCGATCGGGGCGGTGTTTGCCGCGGCGGCGTTGGCCGTGCGGCGGCGATGGTGCGACGCCGTGGCGATGGTCGTGCTCGTCGGCGGGTTCGCCGTACTCTCCTACGGGCTCTGGCTGCGATGGCAGATCGCGGGGCGCATCCCGGCCTCCAACATGTTCGAGTCGCTGCTGTTCCTCAGTTGGGGCCTCGGGCTGTTCGCCATCCTGTCCATCTTCGTGCTTCGGCACCGCCTCGTGCCGTTTACCGCGGCGGGCATGGCCGCCTTGTCGCTGTTCCTGGCGGATATCCTGCCGTTGGATTCGCACGTGCGGCCCATCGTGCCCGTTTTGATGGACACGGTTTGGATGTCGATTCACGTGCCGATCATCATGGTCTCGTATTCCGTGCTGGCCATCGGCGTGCTGGTCGCCCACGTCCAGTTGGGTGTCATGGCGATTGCACCCGAACGGCGGCCGCTGATCGAGGCGGTCGATGCGATGCATTACACGTATCTCCACGTCGGGTCGATTCTCCTGTTCGCAGGCGTCGCTACGGGCAGCATGTGGGCCGCGTCGAGTTGGGGGCGCTACTGGGGCTGGGATCCGAAGGAGGTCTGGTCGCTCGTCGCCCTGCTCGGCTACCTGACGATCCTGCACGTGCGCGTCGACCGGGAGAAGACACC
>CAZERK010000421.1:1010-3716 GCA_964514515.1 uncultured Planctomycetaceae bacterium | reverse complement strand
GTTGCCTCTCATCGAACGGCGCGCGGACACGGATGGGCAAGCGGCGACGGGCCGCGACGCAGGAGCGCCAGAACTGATGCCCAACCGCACGGTCTGCGACGCAGGGACGCGCGGGCCATCTTCCAGCACGCCGAACGTCCATCGAAGTACAACGCTCCGTCGCCGGTGGACCGAGGCGCCCATAACAACGCACCTTTTCAGGCCTGCGAGGAGATCGGGCCTCCGCCTTGCGCGTACGCCAGTCTAACTTGAGGAGCAGGCAAAGCGGGCCGATAGGCCGATGGAGGCGGGTTCGCGGCATGCGTCGGGCGCGGAAGGCGGCCGGTGCAATCGCTATGATCCGGATCATCCAGCAGGAGGAACGCGCTCGCATGAACGGACGAAAACTGGCAATCCTGGTCGGTGGAGGCCCGGCGCCGGGCATCAACGCCGTGATCGGTGCGTCCGCGATCGAGGCCGTCAACAACGGCTTCTCGGTCATCGGCGTTTATGACGGCTTCAAATGGTTGGCATCCGATCGATTCGTGCGGGAGCGCCACACCTTGGAACTGCGGATTCCAGAGGTCGGTCGCATTCATTTCGACGGCGGCTCCATCCTCCGGACGGCCCGGACCTCCCTGCTCGACGAGTCTCAACTTGGCACCTCGATGGTCGTTCAGCCGGATGCCAAGAAGGTCGCGAACGTCCTGCGGAACTTCACGGAACTGGGCGTCACGCACCTGATCACGATCGGCGGGGACGATACGGCGCTCAGCGCCCGGTTCGTCTCGGAAAAGAGCGGCGGTCGAATCCGAGTCGTCCACGTCCCGAAGACGATCGATAACGACCTGCCTCTGCCGGGCGACATCGCCACGTTCGGCTTCACAACGGCCCGGCACCTCGGGTCGGAGCTGGTCGCCAACCTGATGGAGGACGCCAAGACGACACAGCGATGGTACGTCGTGGTCGTGATGGGACGACACGCCGGCTTCCTCGCGCTGGGCATGGGCAAGGCGACCGGGGCCACGCTCACGATCATCCCGGAAGAATTCGCCGACACGACGACCGTGCAGCAGATCGCCGACGTGCTGGACGGCGCCGTGATCAAGCGGCGAGCGATGGGCAAGAGCGACGGCGTCGCGATCGTCGCAGAGGGCCTCGCCTATCGGCTGGGCGACCGGGAAGAAATCGAACGCCTGCTGAACAAGAAGGTCCCGATGGACGCCGCCGGGCACATCCGACTGGCGGAAATCCCGTTGGGCCGGCTGCTCGCCGACGAGCTGACGCGCCGCTGGGAAGCGCGCGGCGACAAGATGACCATCGTCCCGCAGACCATCGGCTACATGCTCCGATGCGCGCCCCCGACGCCGAAGGACATGGCCTATTGCCGAGACCTCGGCCACGGCGCCGTGCGGTTGTTGATGGATGAGTCGCTCGATCACGCGTGCGGCATCATGGTGACGCTCCAGGGCGGCAACATCTGCCCCATGAAGTTCACCGACATGATCGACGAGAAGACCAACCGAACGCGCATCCGCGTCGTCGACTTGCATTCCGACAGCTACCGCGTCGCCCGGGCGTACATGATCCGCCTGGAGAAGCAGGACCTGGACGATCCCGTCATGCTCGCCAAGCTCGCGACGGCAGCCCACCTGAGCGAGGAGGAATTCCTGAAGCGCTATCGCCGAGCAGCGACGCGCCTTGCGAATCACGCGGACGAGGGCCTGAACATCGAGCTTCCGCCTCCCGCCCAGGCGGCCGGCGCGTCCGATCCCGCGGCCGCCCACAGCTCGAAAGGTTAGAGCATCGTCACACCTGTTCTGCCCTGGTTTGGAACGCGTCAACGGAGCACGCGCTCCCCTTCGGGTCGCGGCTGAACGGTGACGGGCAACCCGTCATTGCCGGCGTGACGGGAGCGTTTTTCATCTGGATGTAGCGTCGTCCCCCCGTGGGCGACGCAGCTTCGTCAATGCTGCTCTGTCGCCCCATGCGTCGGCCGCAGGGGGCCGACGCTACGACAGAACGC
This sequence comes from uncultured Planctomycetaceae bacterium, assembly GCA_964514515.1. Classification (GTDB taxonomy): domain Bacteria; phylum Planctomycetota; class Phycisphaerae; order UBA1845; family UTPLA1; genus CAZERK01. The sequence goes on along the minus strand of CAZERK010000421.1, from coordinate 1,711 downwards.
AAGCAGATCTAACAGCCTGCGACAGAGGGGACAGGCGCGTCCATCTTCTCACCGATCGTCATGCGATTCAGTCCGAGCATGAACCGCCTCTGCCCGACGACGCGGAAGCCGGCGGCCTGAATCAGCCGCCGCACCTGCCGACCCGTCAGACCGTAGACTTCGCCTGCGGCCATGCCGCGTTCATGCTGATCGGCGTCCCAGGGTGCTCGCAGCTTGTGCCAGATCCTCGACACGACCGGCGGGATCATCGTCACGATCAGCCGGCCGCCGCGGCGCAGCACACGATGGGCCTCGCGCAGCGCCGCCTCGCGGTTCGGAATATGGTTGAGGGCCGCGATGATCGTGACAGTATCAAACAACTGATCCTCGAAGGGCAAGGCGCCGGCGTTCTCGATCACCTGGTCGACGCCCTCCCAAGGATGAACGTCAACGCCGATCCCGTCGCACCCGCCCGCACATCGTTTGTCGCCCCATCCTGTGCCTTGTTCGGCGCCACGCCCGACGTTCCTGTACCGGCGCACGAGCAGGTTCGTCCCGCAGCCGATGTCCAGGAGCCGGCCGCGAACGAGCGGCAGCACGACAGCGGTCCGCCATCGCAGCAGGGAGTTTCCGAGAGCGTCCTTCATGAATCGGCGCCGGGGTCCAAGCGGCGGTCCGTGGGCACTGAGCGCCGCGAGTCTATGCCGCCGGGTGTCTCCCGG
>CAZERK010000421.1:0-1000 GCA_964514515.1 uncultured Planctomycetaceae bacterium | reverse complement strand
CTGCGCCGCGGGGGCCCCCGGGGGGTTCGGGCCCCACTCAACGCCGAGATTCTATCCAGCCGGTTGTCTCCCGTCCCAGCCCTTCGACGCGAACCGGGCGGATATCGGAGCCAGCGTTCGGTCGCTGCCGACGGTTCGGATTCTGTTTCTTGGACGACACGCAGCGTTGCCGGATTCATCGACGCCTCCCAAAATAGCGGGCGATCTGCGTGCCGCGAGCGGCAGGCGCCCCGCGGATGCCGCTTTCGGCAGCACCGGCCGCCTTCGGCTCGGAGCCAATCCCCATTTGCCACGGGCTGCCGGCTTTGTCGTTGGAGACCCTGCCCATGAAAGCCATGACCTTGCCGAGCGTCGCGCCGATCGGCTCGTCGCCCTTGAAGCTGACCGACGCTTCGGAGCCGCATCCTGTCGCATGCGAGGTGCGGCTCAAGGTGCGGTGCTGCGCCATCTGCCGCACCGACCTGCACGTGATCGAAGGCGAACTGCCTCAGGCGAAGTCGCCGATCATCCCGGGGCACCAGATCGTCGGCATCGTCGACGAAGTCGGCCCCGGATGCACGCGGCTGCGGAGCGGCGATCGCGTTGGCGTCGCCTGGCTGCGGCATACCTGCGGCGCCTGCGTCTTCTGCCGGGCGGGCCGCGAGAACCTCTGCGAGTCGTCCCGGTTTACCGGCTATCACGCGGACGGCGGATATGCCGAATATGCGGTGGTGTCGGAAGCGTTCGCCTACCCTCTCCCGCCCGCCTTCGACGACGTGTCGGCCGCGCCGCTGTTGTGCGCCGGCATCATCGGTTATCGAGCGCTCAAGCGGTGCAACCTGCCGCGCGGAGGCAGTCTGGCGTTGTACGGCTTCGGCTCCTCGGCGCACGTCGTGCTGCAGATCGCCAAGCACCGCGGCTGCGAGGTCTTCGTCGTGACGCGCGGCGAGCACCATCGACAGCTCCCCCGGACGATGGGCGCGGACTGGGGCGGCGCACACGCGGAGGCCCTGCCGGTCCC
>CAZERK010000420.1:2492-3732 GCA_964514515.1 uncultured Planctomycetaceae bacterium | reverse complement strand
GTCCTCCTCGATGCCGTGGTCGTGGCAAGGCTGATTGGCCGCGGCCGATGGCGCGAATTCCTCAGACTGCCGCCGGGCCCACGCAACGCGCTCGGCTCGTTCGACGTCCTGCTCGCCGTCGCGGCGGTCTGGCTCATGCCGGGCTTCTGGTTCGGCGTGTTGCAATTGGTCTCAAGCGGGCCAACGGCGCTCTTCGCCGCGAGCCAGGCGGCTTCAACCGCGACAAACCAACCAACCACGACGGCGGCAAGCCAACCGGCAACGACGACCGACACGACGAATCAGGCGACTCCTGCCGAGAACCGACGGCCAGCCGACGCGCACCCGGAAGAGGGCGCGGCAAGCCAAGATGCAACGGCCGCGGCGGACTCGGCGACGACCGGCGCCGAAGCCAATCCAAGCTCGCCGAACGGCCCTGGCGCCTGCAGGCAGCCGCCCTTCGATGCGCAGGTCGCTTCGAGCCAGCCATCGCAGCGTTCGGAACAAGCAGACTCGGCGCCCAAGTCGGTCAAGCTATCGGCGTTGGCCCTGGGACACGCGTCGGCCGCGCTGCTCCTGTTGATCCTGGGCGCGGCACGGTTTCCCGGCGGACTCGCCGGCTGGGGACTCAACGCGCGTCGCATGGCCGGACGACTCGGACAGGCCGTGGGCATCTACGTCGGCATCTGGCCGCTCTGCTTCGGCGCCTTGTACCTGTCGGTGCGTCTTTTGGAATGGGCGGACCCGACCTTCCAGCCACCCGACCACGAGTACGTCCTCCTGCTCCGCTCCGGAGACCTATCCGGCTGGTTGCTGGCCGTCACGTTCGGTACGCCGCTCGTCCTCGCGCCGCTGACCGAGGAGCTTCTGTTTCGAGGAATCATCCAACCCGCTGTGGCCAAGTTCTGGCATTCCGACTGGGCCGCGATCGCCTTCACGGGCATCGCCTTCGGACTGTTCCATTTCTCGCTCGGGCACACCGTCGTACCGCTCGCGATCCTCGGCGTCATGCTGGGTTTCGTCTACGCGAAGACGGGCTCGCTCACGCTGGCCGTCCTTCTGCACGCCGTGTTCAACGGCAAGACGCTGCTTTGGGTGGCCCTGGAATCGACCTTCGCGGCTGCCTCGTGACAGGCCGCGGTACGCCGCGCGGTTCGAACTGAATCGAGGACGATTGCATTTCACGGATGCAAGCGACGCCTGACGGTGTAGCGGCCGAGCTCCTGCTCGGCCGGAGCGTGAGAAGACGGCCGACCAGGAG
>CAZERK010000420.1:1481-2482 GCA_964514515.1 uncultured Planctomycetaceae bacterium | reverse complement strand
GTTTTAACGCGCCCCCCTGGGGGGGGGCCCGCTACTGGCTCATGCAACCGTGAACTGCCATAACGCCGGCGGCTCTCTATCGGCGCCGCCGTCAATCGGCCTGCATTCTTCGGCGACACCGCCGTCGCAGACGGCGGCTCGGATCGCGTCGCGGCCCGGCGTCAGCAGAGCCCGCCGTTGCCGAACTCGCTGGGATCCTTGGCGAAGGCCCGGGCCGTCTCCAGCGAGATCGACCCCAATCCGACCAGCCGTCGCAGGTCCGTATCGAGCGAGTACATCCCGTCCTTACGGCCGCTCTGAATCGCCGAGTCCAGGCTCTCGATTTTGCCCTGTCGGATCGCGCTGCGGACGGCGAAGTTCGCGTACATGACCTCCATCGCCAAGGTGCGCCGGCCACCGCTGCCGCTGGGCAGCAGATGCTGGGCGATCACGAACCGCAGGCTCATCGAAAGCTGCGTGCGGATGTCCTCGTGCCGCTCCGAGGGGAACAGATCGACCAGCCGCGTGATGGCCCCCGTGGCGTCCGTCGTGTGCATCGTGGCGAAGATCAGATGGCCCGTCTCCGCCGCCGAGAGCGCCAACTGCGCGGTCTCGCGATCGCGAATCTCCCCGACCAGCAGCACGTCCGGGTCCTGACGGAGGCCGAAACGCAGACCGTCGTAGAACGACTTCACGTCGACGCCGACTTCGCGCTGCGTCACGATGCCGCCGCCGATGCGCGGATAGAGGTACTCGATCGGCTCCTCGATCGTGATGATGCGATAGCCGCCGCGCTCGTTCAGCACCTGGATGAGCGAGGCGAGGCTCGTCGTCTTGCCGCTGCCCGTGATGCCGGTCAACAGGACCAAACCGTACTTGAGGTTCAAGACGCGCGCCGCCAAGTCCTCCGGGATGCTCAGCTCCGTCAACGTGGGAATGCGCCCCGGGATCGCCCGAAAACAAGCCCCCAGGCTGCCGTGGCTGAAGAAGGCGTTGGCGCGGAAGCGCATCGCGTCGTCCCC
>CAZERK010000420.1:0-1471 GCA_964514515.1 uncultured Planctomycetaceae bacterium | reverse complement strand
ACAGCCACAGCCGACCCCTCGCCGAGCTGCCCCGCAGCCGGCGGCGGCGCGAGGCCCCGAATCATCTCCAGAAGCTCGCCCGCCGTGAAGGGCCGCTCGTCCAGGACGACCAACTCGCCGTGTACGCGATAAGTCGGTTGGCAGCCCGGCACCGTGTGCAGGTCCGACGCCTCGGCGGCCGCCATGCCGCTCAGCAATTCAAGCAGACGGTTCATAGAAGCTCCAAGATCGGGTCAGGCGCTCATGGCAAAGGGAGTCAGGCGCCTCGGAGATATGATACCCGCGGCTCGACGCAAGATTGCGTGGCGGCTCAGTTCGCAGCGGCGTCCAGGGCCTGTAATCGGTCCAGGCGCCGGCGCTGCTCGGCCAAACCGGCAGCAATCGCGGCGTCTGCCGGCGCCCAACCCGTCGCGCCGACGGATTCGTACGCGGCGACGACTCGCTTCTGATCCGCCAGGAGACTCGGCACCAGAAAGGCAAGATCCAGATAATGAAGGGCGGCCGTCGCAGCGGAGCGGCGCGTCGGCGAGGGCACGCCGTCCGCAGCGACGACAAGCTCCGCAAGCCGCCGCTGTCGGGCTTCGCTGGACGCGATCATCTCCTGGACGAGCGCCCAGTGCGCGGCGGTCGACGCCTGCACGAACGGCTTCGCCTCGCCGAGCCTCCGCACAAGGCTCGAAGACTCGGCATCGAGCAATCGGTTGAGCACCGCGATCGTCTGCAGGGTCATCATGGTTCTCGTCTTCCGCGCCGGCCGACTCCGGCTTCTGTCTATCTCACGGTCTCGCATCTGCTTGCGTCACGGTGTTCCTTCCGCCTGCGTCATGGCGTACAGGTTCGTCGATCGCCCGTCGCTGAACACCTTCAGGCGGTTGGCCCAGAGCGTGCCGGCCAGCAACAGGCCCACGGCGCACAGCGTCACGACGATCTGGCCCGAGACGGCGGGCTTGACGGCCGGCTGCCCGTCGTCCACGAAGCACATCGCGTAGGCGATGCGGGCGTAATAATACAGGCTGATGAGCGTATTCAGCACGGCGACGACGACCAGCCAAACCAGTCCGTCGTCGAACAACGCGGCGAGCAGCCACCATTTCGCCATGAAGCCGCCCAGCGGCGGCAGCCCAACCAGGCTGAACAGGCACGCGACCATCATGACGGTCAGCAGCGGACTGCGCCGCCAAAGCCCGCGGAGGCCGTCAATCGTCTCCTTGCCCGTGGTCCAATAGACCAAGGCGACGACGCCGAACGCGCCCAGGTTCATCAGCAGATAGACGGCCAGGTAAAACGTGACCGCGCTGAAGGCGGGATGCGCGACGGACCCGTCGCCGTACGGGGGCCGCCACGTCAAAGCCGCGGCCATCAGCATGTAACCGGCGTGCGCGATGCTGCTGTACGCCAGCAGGCGCTTGAGGTTGTTCTGTCGAAACGCGGAGAGATTGCCGACCGTGCAGGTGCTCGCGGCCATGACGGC
>CAZERK010000419.1:0-3746 GCA_964514515.1 uncultured Planctomycetaceae bacterium | reverse complement strand
TGATCGCGCTGTGCTGTCTGTTCCTGAAGACGACGTCGTTGGGCTGGGAGAAGTTCTGGGGAACGGTGACCGATGCCCGGGTTCTGGCGGCGTACAAGCTGAGCTTCTGTGCGTCGTTTGCGGCGGCCCTCGTGAACGTCGTGTTCGGGACCGTCGTCGCCTGGGTCCTGGTGCGGTATCGCTTTCCGTGCCGGCGGATCGTGGACGCGCTGATCGATCTGCCGTTTGCCCTGCCGACGGCCGTCGCCGGCATCTCGCTGACGGCCATCTATGCCGGCACCGGTTGGCTCGGACAGTACCTGGAGCCGATGGGCGTCAAGGTCGCCTTCGCCCCGTTGGGCGTCGTCGTGGCGCTCGTGTTCATCGGTTTGCCGTTCGTCGTGCGGACGTTGCAGCCGGTGCTGGAGGATTTGGACCCGGAGATCGAGGAGGCGGCCGCCAGCCTCGGGGCGAAACGATTTCAGGCGATTTGTCGAGTCGTCCTGCCGGAGCTTTGGCCGGTGCTGCTGACGGGCTTCGCCTTGGCCTTCGCTCGGTCCCTGGGCGAATACGGTTCCATCGTCTTCATCTCCGGCAACATGCCGATGCGGACGGAGATCGCTCCGCTGCTGATGGTCATGAAGCTGGAGCAGTTTGACTATGCGGGGGCGACGGCCATCGCCGCGATGATGCTGGTCGCCTCGTTCCTGCTGTTGCTCGCGATCAACCTTCTGCAATGGTGGAGCGGACAGCGGCATTGTGTTGCGCGGACGTGAGGCGCCGCCGCGAGCGGGCGTTTGCGCGACGGCGAGCGTGGCCGCGGCCACCGCCGGGGGGCGCCACGAACGGGTGGGAGACGGCCCGGGCGACGAACGAGCGTCCCGAGCGGCACACGGACCGCTCCCTAACGGTCGCGGCTCTAAAAAAGAGCTCCTGCCGAACTCGTAAGAGATCCGGGGCTCCTTGGCGCCGCAAGCGGCGCGAACGACGAAGGACTTGGGTATCGCGATGATGGGTCAGGGAGCAGACGTTAGCGATGGTCTGGAGGCGGCCGCGCCGTCGATCACGACGGTCGTGCAGCGCGCGAGGGCGACAACCGAACCGCCGCTCGTGCGGGGGCTGCTGATCGTCGTCGCCCTGCTGTTTACGGGTCTGTTCCTGGTCGCGCCGCTCGCCGCCGTCTTCAGCCAGGCCTTCGCGGAGGGCGTTGGGGCCTATTGGCGGTCGCTGCTCGATCCCGACGCCCGAGCCAGCATCCGGCTGACGCTGATCACGGCGTCCATCGCCGTGCCGCTCAACCTCCTGTTTGGCGTCGTCGCCTCCTGGGCCATCGCGAAATTTGAGTTCCTCGGCAAGAGCCTCCTCACGACGCTCATCGACCTGCCGTTTGCCATCTCGCCGGTCATCTCCGGTCTGATCTACGTGCTGCTTTTCGGGATGCACGGCTACCTGGGCCCGTTCCTGGCGAAACACAACATCGAGGTCATCTTCGCCCTGCCGGGTATCGTTCTGGCGACGGTCTTCGTGACGTTCCCGTTCGTCGCGCGCGAGCTGATCCCCTTGATGCAAGCCCAGGGCACGGAAGAAGAGGAGGCGGCGCTGTCGTTGGGCGCCAACGGCTGGCAGACGTTCGCGCGCGTGACGCTGCCGAACATCAAATGGGGGCTGCTGTACGGCGTCATCCTGTGCAACGCCCGGGCCATCGGGGAGTTCGGCGCGGTGTCGGTCATCTCCGGGCATATTCGCGGACTGACCAACACGATGCCGCTACACGTCGAAATCCTCTACAACGAGTACAACTTCGTCGGGGCGTTCGCGGTGGCGTCGTTGCTGACCTTCGTCGCTTTGATTACGTTGGTCGTGAAAAGCTTCTCAGAATGGAAGTTCAAACGCGCGCTGAAACTGGACAAGGTTGGAGACTGAAAGCAAGGCGGCGCCGATTGACGGCATGAGCATCGAAGTCCACAACATCACGAAGCATTTCGGCAACTTCCGGGCGCTGGACAACGTCAGCCTGCGCGTGGCGACCGGCGAACTCGTCGCGCTGTTGGGGCCGTCCGGCTCGGGCAAGACGACGCTCCTGAGGATCATCAGCGGGCTGGAGGCGCCCGATGCCGGCAGCGGCCCAATCCTCCTGCACGAGGAAGACGTGACCGCCCAGCACGTCCGCAGCCGCCGGGTCGGATTCGTCTTCCAGCATTACGCCCTGTTCCGGCACATGACGGTGTTCGACAACGTGGCCTTTGGCCTGCGCGTTCGGCCGCGGCGGATTCGGCCGTCCAAGGCGGTGATTCGCGACAAGGTGCACCAGCTCCTCAAGCTCGTTCAGCTTGATTGGCTGGCCGATCGCTACCCGGCCCAGCTCTCCGGCGGGCAGCGGCAGCGCATCGCCCTGGCTCGGGCGCTGGCGATCGAGCCCAAGGTGCTGCTGCTCGACGAGCCGTTCGGGGCCCTGGACGCCAAGACGCGGCAAGACCTTCGGCGATGGCTGCGGCGGCTGCACAGCGAAATCCACGTCACCAGCGTGCTCGTGACGCACGACCAGGAGGAGGCTCTGGAGGTGGCGGACCGGGTCGTCATCACCAACAACGGCCGAATCGAGCAGGAGGGCACGCCCGAGGAGGTCTTCCATAAGCCGGCCAACGAGTTTGTCATGAACTTCCTGGGTCGGGTGAACATGTTCCGGGGCCGCGTGGAGGGCAAGAAGGCGTTCCTAGGCCCGCTGGAGATCGATTACACGGGTCAGAGCCAGGACGCGACGCGGCCCGCGCGCGGCTTGATCCGTCCTTATGAGTTGGATTTGGAGACGCACAGCAACGGCAAGCCCAGTTTCCGGGCGACCGTGAAGCATATCAACGCCGCCGGCCCCCAGGTTCGGATCGACCTGATGGCCGAGTCGGGCGAGCCGGTGCATGTCGAGCTGCCGCACGACCGATTCCGGGCGTTGCGGTTGGAGACGGGTCAGAAGGTTTTTGTCATCCCTCGGGAGGTCAACATCTTCTTGGATGAGCGGTTGCCGGAAGGCGGCTCGCCCGTATAATCCCGCCCGCAGTTGGAGCGTGGGGAAGATCGGCGCGGTCCGTCAGTATTCTTCTGCATGTTCCGGCGTCTCGCCGCGGCCATGTCAGAAAAGGAGTCCTCTCTATGTTCCGTTGCTCGGCCCGTCGTTGTTTCGGAGAATTAGTGGCTGCATGTTTGGTGTTGGCCGTCTTCGCCTCGTTGGCGTGGGCGCAGGCTGCATCTCCGCCGCAGGATCAGGCTCAGGCGGCTCAAGAGGCAGAGATGGAGCAGGCGGTCGATCAAACGCCCCAGACGACAGAGACGACGCCGGCTGAGGCCAAGAAGCCCGCGCATTTCGTCTCAAAGGCGTGGGGCGTGAAAAACGAGACCGAGCCGCCCAACTACGTGAAGCCGTTCAGCGAATACGGATTTCCCGGTACGGCAGACCTCAAATGGCTCGACTTCGGCGTCGAGCATCGGACGCGCTACGAGCACCGGGACGACGACTACCGCCAGCCGTTCTTTGAAGAGGAGGATATCTTCTTGATGCGCTCGCGGGCCTACTTGGGCATCCGCGAAGTGTTGGATCCGTTGCGGCTGGGTTTTGAGTTTCAAGATGCGCGACAGTTCAACACCGACTTCCCGGAGCGGGGCGGCGACGTGGATGAAGCCGACATCCTCCAGGCCTTCCTGGAGTTGTACTTCAAGGATGCGATGGGGCCGGGGCAGCCGTTGCAACTGCGTGCGGGGCGGATGACATTGGAGTA
>CAZERK010000418.1:0-3756 GCA_964514515.1 uncultured Planctomycetaceae bacterium | reverse complement strand
ATCGAGTCGATGCCCAAGTCGGCTTCGATGTCCATGTCGAGGTCGACCATCTCGCGTGGGTAGCCGGTCTTGTCGGATACAACGTCCAGAACGACGGACTCGCAGCCGGCGACGACCGCGCCGGCATCGGACGGCGAGCCGCGCACGGACGTTGACAGCGCTGTCGAGGACATCGTATTCGAGGAGCCAACATCGACCGGGACGGTTTCCTGCGAAGCAACCCCGCCGCGCGGACTCGAAACCGTCGGGGGCGCCGCGTTCGTGGCATCGCCGAGTTGCGGACTGGACAGAACGTCGCGATGGGCGTCTGCCGAAGCAGCGATTGCTTGATCCGCCTCAACGTCGCTGTTCGAAGCAACAAACATCGCGTCGCCAGCGCGAGTCGAGACGGTTGCCCGGCGCAGGCAGGAATCCGTTTCGGCGTCCTGCGCGCTTTCCGCTTCCGGCGGCCGCGGCGCTGTCGTCGAGCATTGTCCTGCGATGAGTCGTTGCAGGGCGCGATGCGCGCATTCCTGACCGTCGAGGAAACGCAAATGCGCGTCGGCGGTCTGCTGCTGCAATTGCTGCATCGCGCGGATGCCGTCCTGCACGAGGCGCAGCGACTCGACCAAGCCGTGCGGCGGAGTCGCCGTGCCGCCGCTCGTCGCCTGGGAAGGATGCTCGGTTCTCGCGGCAGGCTCGTCCCGGGAAGCGCGATCGGCATCCGTCGCCGTCGGCTCCGAAGCCGCGTCTTCGCCTCGCGCGACGGTCTCCTCCATGGAGGGCTGTTCTGCCCTCATCCCGACCCTCTCTCTCGAAGGGATGGGGGGCGGGAGAAGCAGCTCCGAGTCGGCTTCTGGAAGAAGAGGCTCGGTCGGGTCTAGAGTCTCCTCGACGCCCTCGATTGCCGGCGGACTGGAGCCGACGTCGCCGGCAAGAGTCGCGGGCGAGGACGTCGACGCAGGCGCGGCCGAGGCCGTCGATGCGGGCGTCGTCGAAGTCAGCGGGGCTTGCAGACTCGGTGTTGTCGGCGAGGCGCGGTAGTTCGCACCGACCAGGGGCACGATCATCTTCGGCTTGCGCGGCTCGGCGACTCGCCGGCCCCAACGCGTCAGATCGACGGGCCTTCCCTCGGCGGCCAGACGCGCGAGCAGCCTGGCCAAGTCAAGGAGGCCCGACCCATGCCCCATCGAAGCGTCGACCGCCAACGCGGCGAACGGCCGATCGGCCAGGATCGACCGAACCAATCCGGTCAGGACCGTCTTGGGTCCGACCTCCACGAACGTGCGCGCCCCGGCCGCGTAGAGATTCTCGATTTCGCCCAGGAAGTCGACCGGGCTGACCAGTTGTCGGGCGAGGAGGTCTCGCGCCTCGGCGGCATCGGCGGGATAGCTCGCGCCGGTTGCGTTGGCGAAGACCAGCCGCTGCGGCTGATCGAACTCGACGGCCTCGAGCGCGTTTCTGAAGGGTCCCAACGCGCCGTCCATCAGCTTGGTATGAAACGCGCCGGCGACGGACAACGGCTTGGCGGCGAAGCCTCGCGCCTGGCACGCCTCGAAGATTCGAGCGACGGCCTCACGGCTGCCCGAGACGACGCCCTGCGTGGGAGCATTTCGGTTGGCGACGACCGCGTCGGCGTCCAACGACTCGACGAGCTGGGTCAACTCGGCGAGCGGGGCGCGAACGGCGAGCATCGTGCCGCGATCGCCCTCGCCCTCGGCCATGAGGCGGCCGCGCAATCGGGCCAGACGGTGCAACACGCGTGCGTCGTATCGGCCGGCGACACAAAGGGCGACGAGTTCGCCAAAACTGTGACCCGCCACGAGGTCCGGCTCGACGCCGAATCGTTCGAGAACTCGCGCGAGGCCCAGGCTGACGGCTCCGATGGCGGGTTGGGCTGCGTCGGTTCGCGTCAACGCCGCGGCTCGGGTCTGTTGTTGCGACGGCGAAAACGTCGGACAAGGGTAGATCAGGTCGCTGAGCCGTTCGTCCTCCGCGTCGAACGCGGCGTTGGCGGCTTCGAGTTCGGCGAGCAGTTCGGGAAACGTGCAGGCCAAGTCTCGCAACATGCCGACGTATTGACTGCCCTGTCCCGGGAAGAGGAAGGCCAGCTTACCATGCGGCTCGCCGCGGCCGTAACAGGCGTTGGGCACGTTCCAATCGTGCGTATCGTCCGTCTGGCCGAGCCGCGCCCGAACCTGATCGAACAGTTCGCCCGCACGATCGCCGTGCTCGACGACGAGAACCAGCCGATGAGCGTGCGCCGGCGAGAAGCTCCGCCGCGTCTGCGCCGCCTTGTATGCCAGGGCCGCGGCGCCGAAATCGCGGTGCGCCCGCAGGAAGCCCTGCCATCCTTCTATCGCGGCCGCCAGATCGTCCCGCGAATCCGCCGATAGAGCGATGATCTCCGTCGAGTCATCCCAGGCGACTTCCGGCAGCGCGGCGCGATGCTCCTCGAGCACGGCGTGAAAGTTGCTGCCGCCGAAGCCGAACGAGCTGACGCCGGCGCACCGCGGACGCCCTTGGCGCGGCAGCCAGGGCCGCAGCTCCGTGTTGAGATAGAACGGACTGTCTTCGAGACCGAGCTTGGGATTGGGCTGCGAGACCTTGATGGTCGGCGGCAAGGCGCGATGGTGGATCGCCAGGGCCGCCTTGATGAGCCCGGCCACGCCGGCGGCCGCCTTCGTGTGGCCGATCTGCGACTTGATCGAGCCGAGAGCGCACCAGGCGCCGTCGCTTTGGGCCTCGCGAAAGACGGCCTTGAGCGCCTCGAATTCCGTCGCATCGCCGACCTTGGTGCCCGTTCCGTGGGCCTCGATCAGTTCGATCGTCTCCGGACCGAGCCCCGCCAGTCGGTAGGCGTTGCGCAGGGCGCGGGCCTGTCCGGCGGCGTGCGGGGCGTAGATGCTCTGCGAACGGCCGTCGCTGGAGGTTCCCATGCCGGCGAGGACGGCGTAGATGCGGTCGCCGTCGCGTTCGGCATCCGCGAGTCGTTTGAGTGCCAGTATGCCGACACCTTCTCCCAGGACCGTGCCGTCGGCATCGGCGGCGAAGGGCCGCGCGTCGCCCGTGGGCGACATGGCCATCGTCTTGCAGAAGCACATGTACATGAACACGTCGTTGAGCGTGTCGACGCCGCCGGCCAACGCCAGGTCGCATCGCTCGCAGGCGAGTTCAAGCGCCGCGAGATGGACGGCGCTGAGCGAACTGGCGCACGCCGCGTCCACGACGCAGTTCGTGCCGCGGAGGTTGAGGCGGTTGGCGATCCGGCCGGCGACGACGTTGCCCAACAGGCCGGGAAACGAATTCTCCTGCCAGCCGACGTAGCTGTCGGCGATGCGTTGGATGACGCGGTCGGCGACGTCCGTCGCGACGCCGGCGTCGCGCAGCGCCTGCCGCCATCGCGGCCAGCCCAGCCGAGCCGACAGCGGCAGGGCCAATTCCTGCAGGCCGGTGACGCCGATGATGACGCTGGTCCGCTCGCGATTGAACTCGCGGCCGCCTTCAGGAGACTCGCCGTAGCCCGCGTCCTCCAGGGCCGCCTTGGCGACGAGCAAGCCAAGCAATTGAGCCGTATCGGTGGCTTCCAAGATGGTCGGCGGGATGCCGAACTCCGTGGGGTCGAAGGGAACCGGCGAAAGAAAGGCGCCGCGCCGGCAATGGACCCGATCCGGCGCCTTCGGGTCCGCGTCGAAGTAGGCGTCGACCGGCCAATGCGTCGGCGGCACCTCGTCGATCGTGTCCTCGCCTTTGCGGAGCAGTCGCCAGAACTCGGTC
>CAZERK010000417.1:0-3767 GCA_964514515.1 uncultured Planctomycetaceae bacterium | reverse complement strand
TCGGCGATGTCGCACGAATCCGGAACACCGTTGCCGTTGCACTCCGTTTCGCCCGCGGTGATGAATTGAATTGCGAGATTCAGATTGGCTGCGAAGTACCACAGCTCGCCGGGCGTTTCGATCGCTTGCGCGAAACCCAGTCCGCCGGTTTCCTCATCGAGCGCACCGGTCTCCCAGATGAATGTGTTGCCTTCGATTCCGGCTGTTCGGTTGTAGATCTCCACCCAGTATGCGCCGGGCGGGAGGTGGACGTGCTCGGAGAACGTCAGGGGGACCCGCCATGCGGCGAGGGCCCCGAGGACCAGATCGCCCGAGAGCGCACGCTGGCTCGGCACATGCGCATAACCGAGGACGACGGTTCCCGGCACGCCCGCGTCATCTTCGTGGAAGATCACCGTGAAGTCGTTGCCTCCGCTGGGACTGTCGTTCGGGTAATAGGTGCCCCACAGGACGATCTGACCGATCCATAGGTTCTTGTGCGCGACGAAGTTCTCGGCGGCGGAGACCTCGGGTGGCGCGTTGGGCACGTCGCAGTCGGAGTCGGCGATAACGACGTCCAGCCCGTCTGGCAGTTGTTCGTAGAAGATCTCACCCCCGTAGTCGCACTCGTCCGGGTTTCCGTTACCGTTGCAGTCGGGGCTTGTCCCGGACGCAAGATCGCACTCGTCGGGCACCCCGTTCTCGTTGCAGTCGCCGCTCACGAGATCGTAGATGTCGCACGCATCCCACGCGCCGTTCCCGTTGCAATCCGCCGTCGTGTCCTGGCATTCGTCCGGCTGCCAGTCGCCGTCGCAGTCGATGCTCGTGCCGGTCAAGATGTCGCACGAATCCGCCACGCCGTTGGCGTTGCAGTCCGGTTCGCACTCGTCGGGAATTCCGTTGCCGGTGCAGTCCTCGCTGACGCCCGCAGCGATGTCGCATGCGTCGGGGATGCCGTTGTTGTTGCAGTCCGGATCGCAATCCTGCGTACAGAAGAACGGTCCGCCGGGGGCGGAGCTGTTCTCGTCGATCTCGCACTCGTCGGGGATACCGTTCGGCTGACAGTCCTCGCTGGCGCCGGCGGCAACGTCGCAGATATCCTGGATGCCGTTCTCGTTGCAGTCGTCCTGGGGCTCGCAGACATCGAGTCTCAGGTTTCCGTTGCAGTCGGTCGCCAGCCCGCAGCCCGGCACGTCGCACATTCCGCCGGGCTCGCCGCAGTCCAGATCGCACAGGTCCATGATCCCGTTCCCGTCGCAATCCAACGGTTGGGCTACGGCCTGGTCCGCCAGGAAGCCCGCGATGCTCCGCACGTGGGCGAGCGCGAGGTCATAGGAGAAATAGTCGGGCGTCTCGATGGCGTCGCAAGGCTGGTGGTAGCAGGGGTTGCTGCTGTAGTTGCGTTCGATCATCAGACAGGCCTGAAAGCCAACGTCCTCGAAGGGGCTGTGATCGCTTCCGCCTGCTCCAATATCGAGAATCTGTACGCCGAGCCCTTCGCCGTACTCGAGAATCGCGTTGCGCACGATCTGCTTCAACGGCTGCGAGCCCGGTCGACTTCGGAGATCGGTGGCGAAGCTGCCCACGTCCCAGGCAATCATGTCCATGGAGATCATGCCGCAGACGTCGTCTTCGACGTGGTCGTTCACGTAGGCCGTGCTGCCGATGAGGCCGTACTCTTCCAGCTCAAACGCGACATACTTGATCGTGTAATGCGTCGTGTACTGCGAGAAGACTCGGGCAATCTCCATCACCGCGGCCACGCCCGACGCATCGTCGTCCGCCCCGGGGTTGTGGACCGAATCGTAGTGACCGCTGATGAGATAGTAGGAATCCGGGTAGGAGACGCCGGTCTGCGTCGCGACGACGTTGTAGTGGACCTCGCCATAGGAGGCGAACGGGTGCAGCTCGACGTCCAAGCCGAGGCGCTGGAACGTCGCCCCGCGGTTGTCCCAGGCCGCTGCATGTTGGGGGCCGTTGACGCCATCGCGGTTGTCGCCGAGGTGCGTGTAAAGCAAGTCTTCCTCATAATGCCGGTAGCTCTCCAAGCTGACCTGATCGGCGATCTCCTGCCCGATCTCGCTTGCCGCAACAGATGAGCCCCAAGCCCACGTTAGCAAACAGGTCGAAACGACGATCAGTCTCTTCATGGCCATGATTCGCCTCCTCACTTCATACCTATACAGTCCGGAAGATTGCGCGATTGGATTTCATACGGATGGCGCCCGCCCAGGCGCACAACCTCCGACGGCATCGACGACCCGTCGCCGTCGGCATTACGTTGGGGAAGACTGATTCATCCCGGCGCACGCTGCACCGCGAGGATGCGGCGGCCAAGGGGGGCCGGCCAAACGGTTTGGATCCGCCGCGGGGTGCATCGCCAACCCACACTGCCCGCACCGTGGTTCGCCTACTATGGATATCGCAACGCTCTGTTCGGCGCAACGCACCAATCGGGCGAACAATCCGAGGGCAAGGTTTTGGCCTGCTTCAGAGCGACGGAGAACTCCTTTTTCCGGGAGTGCCTCGCCGTGGGTCGAGCCTTGTACGATCACCCACAGGCCAAACTGCGGTAGTTCACGGCCGTCCGCGTCTGCTGTGCGGCCGTTCCGTCACGGCGGAGCAGCGGCCGCCGGCGATGGGCCCCGGGATTGGAGCCGTTGGGACGTGATCGATGGTTCACACTCCTCGGTTCACGCCCGTTGCGCCGAGGAGACGCCTCGGTCTCCCGCCGACACATGCATGGACGCGATTCAGCGAGCTGACGCCCTGAGCTACGTACCCTTACTCTCGCAGATACATAATCTCCCTTATTGTGATGCTGAGCAAAGCAGCATCCAGATGTGACGAACGCGGAAGGTGTGCAACGCTCCGCCCTGTCGCGCGTCGCTCCGACGTCATGGAACTGATGCCTTGCACGCACAGGACCGATCTGCGACAGGGTGCGATCGGCGGACGACGGCGCCTGCTGCAAACCGAGGAGCGATTTCTCGGGCCGCGGTCGGGTGGCGCGAATCAGCGCTTCACCACCGCTGGGCAGTTTGGAGACATCGCGATGCGTCAGTATGCCCTCTCGACGAAGCTCGTTGGTGGATTCGTGTTTCTTCTCGTTGCCGTGGCGATCGTGTTGGCGGTTGGTGTCTGGCGTCTGGGTGCGTGTACAGCGGACATCGAGGACCCCGTGCAGCGTCATGGTCAACTCGTGCACGCGACTGCGACCGTTGAAGTCAAGGCGTCTGAACAGCAGTTGATGGCTGCCTTGGCTGCAGCTCGCCCGGAAGCGAGCGAGGCCTTCCTCAGAGCGTTTGATGAGCTCGACCGGGAGATTGGCGAGGATCTCTCACGAATCTCAGCGATGGTCTCAGGAGCCGGATCCGGTCACGAGGGTTGGGTTCGAGGCATCAAGGAAGCGCAACACCGCCACGCCGAGTTTTCGGCGCTGGCCCGCGGAGCAATGGCGGAAACGGTCGGAGACGGCCGGGCAGCGGGCAAGTCCGTACCCGAGGAGATGACCGCGGCCGCGCAGGGGCTCATGCAGAGCCTTAATGAGATCCTGCGTGAGAATCAGCAGGAGTTGTCCGCAGCCTTTGGCGCGAGCCGAGCGTCCATCCATGACGCGCAGCGTCTTCTGGTCCTGCTGGGCGCTGGGGCAGTCGCGCTATGCATCGCGGTCTCCCTGTGTCTCTCGCGGTCAATTGTCCGTCCCATCAACCGCATCATCGCCGGACTGACGGACGGCGCCGAGCAGGTCAACGACGCGGCGGTGCAGGTGAGCGGCGCGAGCCAGA
>CAZERK010000416.1:0-3770 GCA_964514515.1 uncultured Planctomycetaceae bacterium | reverse complement strand
AAGGGGCTGAAGGCCGGGGATGCCGCGGCGGTTCGAGGCTGGATCGGCGAGATCGCCGGGAATGGCTGGGTGGGGGTGGAGGTGACGCTCCGGCGGGCCTCGGTGGTGGCCGACCCCGGCGGGACGGCCAATCCGCCGGCCGTGAGCCGTTAGAAACCGGCCGACTGATTATAGTTTGCACTAGCGCTGGAAGGTGCTACAGTTTATGTGTGGCCAGCAAGGCCGCCCGCACCCGCCCCGGTCAGAGGTGGGAGGCAGACATGATTGGAGATATCACGATGTTCCTAGTAATTAACCATGAGAGTGGACGTGACGTAGCGATCGACTCGGACGGAGTCCGTCATGCCGATCTATACAATGGTGAGCTATTTCGCACCGAGCAGGCTGCGGCTGCGGTGGCGAGTCGTTATCCAGGCGCCCAGATCGCCGACGCCGACCGAGTCTGCCCGACAGACTACGGCGACGATGATGAATGAGACTCCAATCCCGGCTCGCCCACGGGGTCGATTACACTGATTCCGGGCGGGCCGGGGCCTTTCTGAGTTTTTCTAGATTTTCCAGTTGACAGAAGTAACTCGGCCGCGGAGACTCCCCGGCTAGGCCGATGCCCGGCATCCGGAGTCATCCAGGATGCCAACCCACGGACGGGTGAATAGATCGCAAGGAAGTCGATCAAAGAGCCTGCGCGCGGGCTTCCAGCTTTCAGCGGTCAGCTTTCAGCATTCAGCCAATCCGCAATCCCCAATCCGAAATCACACTGCCTCGGCCCGCCCGCATGGGCAGGGTTCTTCCTTTCCCCTCAAACCACCGTCCGCACGGGGAGCGATCTCCGTGCGGGCGGGCGGAGGCAGGACGATCACTCCGCGGGCAACCGCCCGCGGGGAGCTGCCGGACCCCTTCACGCCGAGCGCCCGAGAGCGAACGGCGGGCGCTTGGCGGAGGAGTCTCTCGCAGAGGGGGAAAGAGAACGGAATGTTTTTTCACGCTCAGGGGGCCGCGCGGCGGAGGACAAACCCGGAGGTTTGTTCTCCCCGTCACAACCACGGAAAGGACCTGGCAAGGTCCGGGGCGTGGAGCGTCATGCGGCTGGCACTCCACGTCCCGACAGTCGGCTAAGAGCTAACAGCTCTCGGCAACGGGAGACCGAACGATGAACCTGGAAAAGATCAAGGCGATCGCACAGAGCTTGGACGCGGGGACGGTCCAGTCGTTCGTCCACGCGGCGAGGCTCACTGTCGAGGCGATCATCAACGAGGCCGACCAGGTCGCGGCGACGGCCACGCCGGACAAGGTGGACTACGCGACTGCCGACCACGACCGAAGCTCGCCGGCGGGCGGGTGGATCGTGCCCGACGAGCTGCGGCACGCGGGGCAGGCGATGGTCGAGGCCATCTCGGCGGAGAAGTGGGTGGACGGGTTCGTGACGGCGGTCAAGGCGATGGCACTGATCGCGGCGGCGGCGTAAGCGAAGCAGTCAGCCGTCAGCGGTCAGCCGGATTGGCTGAGCGCTGAAAGTTGACCGCTCTTTGGGAGCTGCAACATGAAACGAATCAACGATCGGTGGGTTACGGCGGCAGTGATGGGGGTGATCTTGGTCTTCGCGGGCTTCATCACCTGCACGGGATGCACGGCGGTCAGCACCAAGCTGGCCATCGAGGGCAGCCGGCGGACGGACGAGGTGCGGACGGCGGTGGTCGACCGGCAGCCCCGCTCATTGTTGATCCTCTCTTATCGCGAGACGCTGGCCGAACTCAACAAGGCGACGAGCGACCAGGAGCGGGCGGCCATCCTCAACAAGGCGTGGAACGACCGCGACCTGTTCGAGTTCTGGTACGTGCAGGACGTGCTCGCTCGGGCCATGCACTACGCGACGGTCGATGCCAAGCTGGCGGCATCGCAGAGCATCATCGACCTTTTGCTCAAGGACATGAGCAAGCGGGCGGAGACGCCGCTGCAAGCGGCGGACGAGTACCTGGCCGCGAAAGTCGGCGCGGCGGCGACACAGAAGGCGGAGGACTGACAGGGAGGGCAAACCTGGAGGTTTGCACTACCCGGTTGGCCACGAAGGACACAAAGGGGCACGAATGGAGAAGGAATGGCTAAAAGCTAACAGCTAACAGCCAGGAGCTAGGAGCTTCTCTATGAACCTGAAAGACGGTTGGAAGACGAGCGAGTTCTGGATGGCGGTGGCGGGGTTCGTGGTCGGCCTGGTCGCGCCGCACCTGTCCGAGTCGCAGGCGGCGACGGGCGAACACTGGTTCGGCGTGGTCGGGCTGGTCTGCGCGATCGTCTCGGCGACGGCCTACGTGGTGTCGAGAGGGTTGGCGAAGAAGGGACAGAGTTGAGCGCGAAGAGGGACAGCGGATGATCGTCAACATCAAGAACACCAAGCGGATCGAGGTCATCCCCGAAAACTCCCTTGAGGATGCCGTAATCAGCGCGTGCAAATGGACGGCACAAGTGAAGGACCCCGAGCCGCTAGAGGTGAATGTCCGGCGCCTCGTGCTTGAGTCCGCTCCAGAGGATAAGCCGGCCAAGAACAGCTAAGAGCCAAAACATGGCCTCGTTCGACGACATCCTCATGCGGCTCGGGGTTCACATCCGGGCGGCGATCTCCGCGGGCGGGGCGGCGCTCACCAAGGGCGACGCCGTCTACGCGCAGGGGCGGGCGCCTCTGGGCGATGACGGGCGCGCGCGGGTCAAGGCCTACTGCGAGGAGCACGGGTGTCGGGCGGTGTTCGGGCGGACGCTGCTGGGCGGGGTGAATCTGACGCTCGCGGCGATCAAGTAGGCCGCGGTCGGCTGATGGGATATGGACGCCGGGCTGGTAGATGAAGTGGCGGACCGCGTGCTGGAGGCGCTGAACAGATTGGGAGCGGTCGGACGGGGCCGGGCCAGGTCGCAGGCGGAAGTCGCGGCGGCGGCGGCGACCAACGCGCGGACGCTCCGGCACGCGACACTAGCGCTCAATCGCCGGGGCGTACCTGCGGTGACGACGTGCGTCATTCCCGTGGGCGTGTTCCTGGCCCAGACGGACGCGGAGTTGGCGGATTACGACGCGCAGCTCGACCACCGAATCCGCGGGCTGGCCATGCGGCTCAAAGAGGTGCGACGAATGAGGCGAGCAATGGCGGCGGCGGGGCCGGTCGAACCGGACGGACAGAGGAGGTTGTGGGCATGACGGGAGCGGACGCGGTGGTGGCCATCATCCCCACGGCGGCGGTGGCCCTCTTGGGTTGGATGGGCAAGAACGCCCTGGGGCGCTACACCGACCGGGTGGACGAGGTCAACGCGAGACAGAAGGAGTTGCAGCAAGAGCTGAGCGCGCACGTCGACGAGTGCGCGGCGGTCTGCCCGACGAAGGTGGACCGCGAGGACTGGATGCGCGAGGCGGCGCGGATGCGGATGACCCTGGAGGAGCTGACCAAGGGGCAGTGCCGGCTGGAGGGCAAGCTGGACGCGGGGACGCAGATCGCCGCGGCGATCGAGTCGCTCAAGGGGGTGAGCGTGGAGTCGCTGAAGGCGGCGGTGGTCGAGTCTTTGATGCGAGAGAAGGGACAGACTGATGGCAGCGGCGGATGAACGGGCGGCGCGGATCAAGCGGGACCGGCGGCACATCGTCGCCGCCCTCCGCCAGGTCTATCCCGGATGGCTCAAGGGCGAGGAGCTGTTTCTCTGCATCCTGGACCTCAACCCGGAGTACGACCGGCGGCTGTTGGTCAAGGACCTCAACTACCTGAGCGAGAAGGGGTACGTCGCCTGGAAGGGTA
>CAZERK010000415.1:0-3780 GCA_964514515.1 uncultured Planctomycetaceae bacterium | reverse complement strand
GCCGGTGGCAATGGATGGTTGTAACAGCCGTGCAGGATGTCTTGTTCGCGCATCCCAAGCAACCATGGCCGGAGAGCGAGGCGCTCGACGTTCTGCGGACGGGCCTGCTCAATTACATGGCGGAGGATGCTGCGGGGGATCCGTGCGAGCAGGCTGATCTCGCCCTGGCCCTGGCGGGTCTCGGTGGACCGGCGCATCCGGAATGCGACGATGCCGCAGAGAGACTGATGGATCGAGCGACCGCGTGGGCGGCGGAACTGGAGGATGAGTTCTACATTTCCATGATGAAGCGTGGTCAAAAGAGCATCGATCGCGTCACCCGGTGGAAATGGGGGCCGAACGGCCGGCCGGCCGCGACGAAGAAGCCGGCGGACGCGGCCCGGGCGTACCAGGAAGCGGAGGCCGCCGTGAGCGCCCTGGCGTCGGACGGTTCCGTGAACGTGGAGCAGCTCGCGAAGGCCGACAGGCTGGCAAGCGCGGACTTCGGCGAGCCTCGCCGAAACGCGGATATGCTCAGCCGCCTGCTGATCGCCTACCGGGCGGTGTTGAAGGAGGGCCGCGTCGAGAAGGACGCCGTGCGCTTCATCGATGGGAAGCTGCTCTCTCTGGCGCGCGACTCCGGCCGGTTGAGCGGAGAGCGGCATTGGTCGCTGTGGGCGGAGGCGGTGTCAGAGCTGCGGCACCGGTCTTCCCGTGAAATGCGGCGCTACGTTTTCCACGATGGCGGGAAGCAACACGCGGACGTGCCCGTCGCCCTGGAAGGCCTTCGCAAGGCGCAGGCGGGACTGCGGCGGGATGGTGCGCCGGGCAGTCTTGTGGTCGGCGGTCGGCACGCGGCCGTCGAGGAGCGGCCGGCCAAGGCGCGCGCGAATTCGGTGGGCCGTCCGACGTCGTCGCAGCCGGCCGGATCAGGCGGTTGAGGTGAAGGGCCTGGTTGGTCTGCATCCTCACCCCAGCCCTCTTCCGGCCGGGGAGAGGGTGTAGATGGAGCGTTCTTCGTTTGAATGCAGCGCCGCCCCCGAAGTAGGCTCGTCCGCGGCGGGTGGGCGACGCAGCCTTGGCAAGGCAGATCTGTTGTCCCACGCGTCGGCCGTTCCGGCGCGCCGGGAACGTTACGGTCGGGCGCAAACCGGTCCAGCAGGACGCTGCAAGAAGTCGGAAAAGCCGATTGCAGCCGCGCTTTGGGTCGCGCCGCGCGGGCGAGACGCCCGTTGGGTGAGTCTCGCATTGTCCCGACAGATGCCATCTCAACGCATTCTGCACGTCCGGGGATATGCCAGTCGCGCCCTGTTCGGACGAACGTGACGGAACTACGACGGCGATGCGATGTCGCCTCGAACGGGCCTGCCGCCGCGGGCGCTGCCGTGTTGACCTGTCATCGGAGCGATCCTAGCATCCGTCCGGTCTTGAAGAGGAACCGAGGCCGAACAAGGAGCAGAACCATGAATCGGTTGGCGAAGTCGCTGTTGGGGATGGTCGTTCTGTGCGGCGCGTGCGCGGCGCCGTTGTGCGCGGAAGAGAAGGTCGACAACCCGGAGTACAAGCATTGGGCGCAGTTCAAGCCGGGCAGCTTTTCGTGCCTGAAGAACGTCGTGACCACGATGGGGATGAAGTCGGAGACGACGATGACGACGACCTTGAAAGAGGTGACGGCGGAGAAGGTCGTTGTCGAGGTCGAGGTTGTCACGGTCGTTGCGGGACAGACGATGATGGTGACTCCGGAGAAACGGGAGATTCCCGCCAAGATCGAAACGGTGAAGGCCCAGGAGCAGATTGAGCCCAAGGGCAAGATCAAGGAAGGCAAGGAGAAGATTGAGGTCGCGGGCAAGAAGATCGAGACGAAATGGGTGGAGACGGAGCTCAAGCAGGACAAGATGGTCGTCAAAAGCAAGGTGTGGAGCAGCGACGACGTGCCGGGCCAGGTCGTCAAGATCGTGATGAGCACGGACGGCGACGTGAAGTCGCAAACCGAGGGGAGCGTCGTGAAATTCAAGGCCGACAAGAAGTAGCCGTCTCGACCGGTCATCCGCTCCAGGAGGCTGAGCGAAGCGCTGAGGCACGAGTTCGCGGCGGACCAGGAGCCTGCAAGATGTCCGGCAAGAAAGCCTTATTGTGCAGCCTGATCCCGATCGGCGGCGTTGGACTCCGAGCAGCCTTCTGCTGAGGCCATCCGCTCGCGACGGTCGGTACGATCGCCATCATCTTCGGCATTCCGTTTTCGTTTGAAGCCTCCCGGTCCGCGCTCCGTTCGACGCCGGATCGGCCCTTCGCGGTAGCCGGTCTTTGCCTGACCGGTTTGGCGGCGCTCGCCCTGACCGGTTGGATCGTGTTCAACGTCATCACAAATTGGTAGGCAGAATCATCTGGTCGAGTCGAGATCGTGCTCGGTCGTGGGCGCTTGCCGTCTTTCGCGGGGACGCCGCGCGGAGGGATGGACAATCGCGAGACCGGGTTCGCGTCGTGGCGAGATGCGATGACAAATCTGGGGTAAACGTGCGGAGCGGCCGCGATTGCCAAGGGGTGCGCTGTGCGCCGCACAGCCACCCGCAGGCCAAGGCCTGCGGCTCTCAAGCTCCCGCGGCTCTCAAATCCTCGTGCGTGCGCTTCAAAGCCCCGCGGCCGCAGGTAGAATGCGGGCGTGGAGAGACTCGTCGCGCCCAATCCCGTCTTCCTGGCCAACATGACGCAGCTCTGGCGCCACGACGCCCGATTGGCACAACAGATCGATGAACTGCCGCCGGAGGCCACGATCGACGTGCAGCCTTCGAAGAAGGGCCCGCCCACGGCCAGCGTGACGACGGCCGACGGTCGTCGGTTGTTCCTGCACAGTCGATACGACCCCGAGCAGGAGGCCCGCGACTTCTGCGCGAGCCTGGAGAAGACGGAGGCGTTCTGCATATTCCTGAGCGGACTCGGTCTGGGCTATCACGTCAAGACGATCTTCGAGACCTTCGGCGAGGAGACGGTGGTCGTCGTGAGCGAGCCGGACTTGGTGACGATCAAGACGGCGCTCGAGCGCGTCGATCTGTCCGAGGAGCTGGGGCTGGGCCGCGTCGAAATCCTCTGCACGTTGGACAAGGACGTGGTTCACCAGCGGCTGGGGCGGCATTCGATGATGCTGATGTTGGGGACGCTGTTTGCCGCACCGCCCGTCTCCCGTGACCACCACGCCGACTTCCATGCCGCTTGTCGCAAGGTCGTGTTGGACTACGCGGCCTTTGCCAAGATGTCGCTACTCACGCTGGTCCGCAACGCGGGCATCACCTGTCGCAACATTGCCAACAACCTGCCGACGTACGTTTGCACGCCGCCGCCCGATATGCTTCGCCGCTGCTTCAGGGCTTGCCCGGCCATCCTGGTCGCGGCCGGCCCCTCGTTGTCGAAGAACCTGGACGGCCTCGCCGCCCTGCAAGACAGGGCCGTGATCATCGCCGCCCAGACGACGCTGCGGCTCCTGCTGGACCGGGGCGTCAAGCCGCATTTCGTGACGTCGCTCGACTACAGCGAGATGTCGCGCCAGTTCTTCGAGAACGTCGATATCCCGGAGGACGTCGTGCTCGTCGCGGAGCCCAAGGCGACGTGGCACGTGGTCGATGCGTTTCGCGGTACGCCAAAGATGGCGGGGCGGCGCGTCGTCCTGCTCGACAACCCGTTTGCGCACCAATGCATCGGCGACGCCCTTGCGAAGCGCAGCCCGATGGAGGCCGGCGCGACGGTCATGCACCTGGCGTTCTACCTGGCGCAGTGGCTCGGCTGCGACCCGATCATCTTCGTCGGACA
>CAZERK010000414.1:0-3786 GCA_964514515.1 uncultured Planctomycetaceae bacterium | reverse complement strand
GCGTGTGCTGCCGGGCCGGCGGATGCCGGTCGGTGGTCTCGCCGGCGAATTGCCAGGCTATCGGCGGCACGTACGCCGGTCACGGAACGAACTGTGACGACCAGGTGTGCGTCGCCGGGGCATGCTGCATCGAAGACACCGGCGAATGCGTCCTGAACTTCGGCTTCCAGTGCGAGGCGATCGGCGGCAACTTCCTCGGGCCTGGAACGACCTGCACGCCGAATCCCTGTCCTCAGCCGTTCGGCGCCTGTTGCTTCGGCGAGTTTTGCATCGAAGATCAGACCGAGGCGGCGTGCACCGGCAGCGGCGGCGACTGGGGCGGCGCCTGGACGACCTGCGCCGATGACAACAGCAACGGGGTCGCGGACGTTTGCGAGTCCGATCCCTGCGCCGGCGTTGTTTTCACGCCTGGCGACGTCGATGACAGCGGGTTCGTCGACGGGCTGGATATTCAGGCGTTTGTCGTGGAGTTCCTGTCTCCGACGCCGCCGTCCGTCGCGTTTTGTGCGGCGAACATGTGCGCCGCGAACACGGCGCTCGACGAGGATGACCTCGTCGCCTTCGTCGCCTGCCTGCTCGATCCGGGGTCTTGCGCGAGCCCGATGTGCCCGTGACGGGCGTTATGGAATGCCGCCGCCGCTTGATAGGCGACGGCCGGCCGGCTGGCTGGTCGTTCGGATCGTTGCGGCGGGAACGCTACACGCAGGCGGGCGAGCGATGTGCGAGGCGCCGCGGTGCGCGCGGCCTTCAGTCCGTCTGAATCGGCTCGTCTTGCCAGTCCGTGATGACGTCTTGCAGGCGGGAGATGCTGATCACCGTCCGGGCGAAGACGAACAGCGACTGGCGGTTGGGGCGAATCCCGGACTGGCGAGCCTCGCAAACGTATCGCTCCTTCGTGACGTGGCCTTCGGAGCGGTCACGGAAGTCGGCGTTCTGGAGCCAGTACCCGTCTTCGCAGATTTGCGAGAGCGTGCCCAGGAACGTGATGGGCCCGGCCGTATCCAGGACAACTTCATGGCCGATCAGGGATTCGATG
Source organism: uncultured Planctomycetaceae bacterium (assembly GCA_964514515.1). Taxonomy (GTDB): domain Bacteria; phylum Planctomycetota; class Phycisphaerae; order UBA1845; family UTPLA1; genus CAZERK01. The sequence goes on along the minus strand of CAZERK010000414.1, from coordinate 2,750 downwards.
GCGGACAACGCATCGTCTTCCATGCGATTCTCCTGCTGCGTATCGCCCACCGGCGCACATCTCGCCCGACACCCTTGCTCTTTCGGGTCTGGGATGCGTCCGTTGAGCACGCGCTCCCCTGCGGGTCGCGGCTAAACGGCGACGGTCAATTCTCGCGGCGCCGGGCCGTCACCGGCGGCGGGTCCTGCGGGTCGCGGCTAAACGGTGACGGTCAATTCCAAGACCCAACCGTGTTGAGGCGCCGGGAGCCGCCGGCCTTGGCTGGCGGGTGGCCTCGGTCTCCCAGTCCAAGCCGCCGCCGCGAACGGACGGCTCTGCGACCGCTCTCAAAGTAGCCTACGGCCGCTTGCACGGGGCTTCAAGCGCCCTCGGGCGATTGCCCAGCCATAGGTCCGTCTCGGAACGGTTGGCCGTTGCCACAACGCCGGGCGGATGACTACACTCTCAGGCCACGAGTCCAGGGCAGGAGTCGCAGCGCGCACGGATGCGAGCGCATCGATGAGACGCATCGGACCGCCGAGCGCATCCGTACGAGCACCAGACAACCGGCGATTTGCGCGGCTCGACCCGCCGCGACAGGGCCAACGGGAGATCGGATGATGGACTTGGATGCCGTCTTCCTTTCGCGGCTGCAATTCGGCGTCACCATCGGTTTTCATTTTCTCTTCCCGCCGCTGTCCATCGGGCTGGCGTGGCTGCTGGTCATCATCGAAGGGATTGGTTGGCGGAGGAACGACCGTCGCTATCAGGCGGCCGGCCGCTTCTTCGGCCACCTGCTCGGCCTGACGTTCGCGGTGGGCGTCGCCACCGGCATCGTCATGGAGTTCCAGTTCGGCATGAACTGGGCGAACTACTCGAAGTTCGTCGGCGACATCTTCGGCGCCCCCTTGGCGGCCGAGGCCATCTTCGCGTTCTTCCTGGAGTCGGGGTTCCTCGGCCTGTACCTCTTCGGCCGGGGGCGCGTCTCCAAGGGCGTGCATTGGTTCTCGATCCTGATGGTCGCCGTCGGTGCGACGATCTCGGCGTTCTGGATTCTCGTCGCCAACTCCTGGCAGCAGACGCCGGCGGGCTTCATCCTCCAGAACGGCCGAGCGGAGCTCACGAACTTCTGGGAGGCCGTGTTCAATCCGTCCACGATGCCGCGCTTCCACCATACGTTGGCGGCCTGCGTGGTCAGCGGGGCGTTCTTCATGGCCGGGATCGCGGCCTATCTGATACTGCGGAACAAGCAGACGGAGGTCGCGAAGCCTGCCATGCGCATTGCCTTGATCGTCGGCCTGCTGTTCGCAATCCTCGAAGCGTTCCCGTTCGGCCACGTTCATGCCCAACAGGTCGCCCGTACGCAGCCAGAGAAGTTCGCCGCGATCGAAGGCGTTTACGACGGCCGGACGGGGGCGGCGCTCGCCCTGTTCGGGTTTCCGACGGACCGTCCGCCGGACTTGAAGGCCCCGGTCGAGATTCCGAAGCTGTTGAGCTGGCTGGCGTTCGGCGACGTGGACGCGCATATCCAGGGCATCAACGACTTTCCGGAGGACGAGCGGCCGCCGCTTTGGATGACCTTCGTCTCCTTCCACAACATGGTCATCCTGGGCATGTACTTCATTGCGCTGATGGCCTGGGCCGTCTTCTCCATGAGCCGGGGCACGCTCTGGACGAAACGCCGCCTGCTGAAGCTGTTGATCTGGTCCATCCCGTTGCCGCTCCTCGCCTGTCAATTCGGCTGGGTCGCCGCCGAGGTCGGCCGCCAGCCGTGGATCGTCTATCGCGTGCTCCGCACGTCCGACGCCGCATCGCCCGTCGTGTCGGCCGGCGAAATCCTCTTCTCGCTCATCGCGTTCACGGCGATCTATGTCCTGCTGGGCGCCGTGTACGTGTTCCTCCTCGTGAAGAAAGTCCAACACGGACCGCAGCCCGTGTCGGGGCAGGAGGTGACCGCCTGATGGACCTTCAGACCGTCTGGTTCCTGCTGATTACCGTTTTGCTGATCGGCTATGCCGTGCTCGACGGATTCGACCTCGGCGTGGGCGTGCTGCACCTGCTCGCTCGAAGCGAGCAGGAACGCCGCCTGCACATCAACGCCATCGCGCCGGTCTGGGACGGCAACGAGGTCTGGCTGCTGACGGCCGGCGGGGCCTTGTTCGCCGCCTTTCCTCCGGTCTACGCCACGGTCTTCAGCGGGCTCTACCTCGCGCTCGTGCTTGTCCTCCTGGCGCTGATCTTCCGAGCCGTCGCGATGGAGTTCCGCGGAAAGGTCGATTCGCCCGGCTGGCGGCGAGCCTGGGACTGGGCGTTCGGTCTGGGCAGTCTGCTGCCGGCTGTTCTGTTCGGCGTCGCTTTCGGCAACGTCGTGCGGGGTCTGCCCATCGACGCCGACGGCCGCTACACGGGTTCCTTCTTCGATTTGCTGAATCCCTATGCCCTGGCGGTCGGCGTCTTGAGCCTCGCCCTGTTCGTCGTTCACGGCGCGCTCTATCTGGCCGTGCGCACCGATGGCGCGTTGCGCGAACGCATGCGAAGCGTTGTGTCGCGATGGTGGCCCGTCTGCGTCGTGCTCTACATCATCGTGATGGTGCTCACGTTCATCGAGTCGCGCGACCTGCTCGCCACCGGTTACGACAGGACGATCTTCTGGATTCTGCTGGTTCTGCTGACCTTCGCCGTCATCGCCGTTCCCGCGGCCGCCGGCGCCGGCCGGTACTTCGCCGCCTTCCTCGCCTCCTCGCTCCTGCTGGCGTGCATGATCGGCATGG
>CAZERK010000413.1:0-3795 GCA_964514515.1 uncultured Planctomycetaceae bacterium | reverse complement strand
AACGAGCCGCCAGCCCCGCGCGGCCGGCCAGGAACGCGGCGCGGGTACCCGCCATCCCCGAAATCCCTGTTGTTCAATCAGCAGCAAGGCGGGCCCATCGTACCCGACGCGCCGCAATTGCGGCCGCTGGGCCAACGCGCTCGCGCTGCCTCGTTTTCCTTTGCCCGTTACAGCCAGGCATGGTTGATTCTCCCGCGGCTTGCTATGCTTTCGCGATGCAACACGCGAAGACGGATATTCTGATCGTCGGCGCCGGACTGGCGGGGGCTTCCACGGCGTATCATCTGGCGCGAACCAGCGACCGTGAGGTGCTGATCATCGACAAGGAAGCGACGCCGGGCGAGCATTCCTCGGGCCGCAACGCCTCCTATATCCGCGAGTACATGGAGGAGCCGGCCCTTCAGGCGCTCGCGACCGAAGGCGCCGCCGTGCTGCGACGGGGCACGCTCGCCGAGTACAGGCGATGCGGGGCGCTGTTGATGGGCCTGGGGGAGGAGGACGCCGGAAAGTACTGCCGCGTCGCGCGCGGAAGGGGCCGATGGTGCCCCGACGACGGCACCGCCGACGTGGCCGGGCTGCTCCAGAGCTATCTGACCGGCCGGCGCGTGCAATGCAGCACGGAGCTATTGGACTGGCGACGAGAAGGCGACGGTCTGTCGGTGCAAACGAGTCAGGGACCGATCACGTGTCGCCTGCTGGTCAACGCAGCCGGGCCGTGGGGAGGGCAGGTCGGTAATCTGCCGCTCACGCCGATGGGGCGACACCTGTTCGCCACGCCGCCGCTGGATTGGGCGGATCCCAATTGGCCGTTCGTCTGGGACGTGAAAGGCGGCCTGTACTTCCGGCCGGAGTCGGGCGGACTTCTGCTGAGCGTCTGCGACGAGTGGGCGGCGGCGCCGGGAGACTACTCGACGGACCCGGCCGTCGCCGAGTTGCTGGCGGAACGGGTGATGCGGCTCCAACCGGGTCTGAGCGAGATCACGATTCAACGAAGTTGGGTCGGCCAGCGGACGTTCGCGGAAGACCGGAAGTTCGTCATCGGGTTCGACCCGCGCGAACGGCGGCTGTTTCATGTCGCCGGCCTCGGCGGGCACGGCGTGACCACGTCGTATCCCGTGGGCAAGCTGGCGGCGAGCTTGATTTTGGGCCGTAGCGATCCGTTGGCGGCATCGTTCGATCCCGCGCGGCTGCTGCGGCCGCATACGCACCCGCAACCGACGCCTGCTTCAGAATTCGTGGTATAGCGGCGTGGAGCATCGGCGCGTCCATCCGACGGCGTTGCGAACGGCCGCGAAGCAGCCTGTCGGTTGACGCCGCGCCTTCAGTCTAAATCCAGCCCAGGCCGGCGGCCGCTTCCGCTGATACAGTGCCGCCCGCTCGAGTCCCGCCGCCAAGACCCTCCGTTACAAGGCGTCCGCCGGAGCATTTCAACTGTCCTTCAAACGTCCATAGAATGCCGGCATGTCGAACGGCGCCGACGGAATTCCCCAGCCCCAGCCGCGCCGCCTGACGCCCGACGCGGAACAGGCGCCTAGGGCCGTTGCAAGCACGCGCGATGCCCGCGGCTTGTCCGCCATCTGCTGCCCAAGGTCGCCCGACTGGCCGGGCCGCGTCGCCCTTGTCGGCGTCGGCGTGCTCGTTCTGGGCCTGACGTGGTTCAAGCTGGGCAACTTGGATACGGGCTATCACGTCGCCTATGGACGGCATTTTCTCCAGGGCGGCGGCATCGTTGATCGCGATCCGTTCATCTATCCCGAACATGCCGTGCCGTTCGTCAACGCGAATTGGGGCAGCCAGATCGTCATGGCCCTCGTTCACGCGTTGGGCGGCGCCAACGGCCTGATCGGCCTGCGCATCGTGCTGCTGGCAATCGTGTTCGCCTGCATCGCCCTCGTCGTCCGCCAATTCCGCGCGGACTCCTCCGCGCTTTGGATCGCCTGGGCATGGCTGTTGACGGCGATGGCCGGGTACGAACGGTTCAGTATGCGGCCCGAGTTGTTCAGTTATGCCGCGATGGCCGTAACGCTCGTCGTGCTGTCGCGAGGGCTCGGCCGTTGGCGGAGCATCGCGGTGCTGGCGGCCGTCCAATTGGCCTGGGTCAACCTGCACAGCTACTTCCTGGTCGGTCCGCTCGTGACCGGCTGCTGGCTCGTCGGGCAGGCTGCTACGTCATTCTTAGACAAGCGCTGCGTGGCCGTTGCTGCTACGCCGGCGCACGCCGGTCAGCACCCATCGGCGACCGGCGGCAGCATCCGCCTGCTGGCCGTCGCCTTGGTCGTTCAATCGGCCGTCTGCCTGGTCAATCCGTGGCACGTTCGCGGCGCGGTCTTCCCGCTCACGACGCTGCGATTCCTCCACGGTCAGGACGTCATGGGCGGAGCGATGGGCGATCCGTCCGCCAGCGCGTGGTCGGAGATCTCCGAGTTCCAATCGCCCTTCAGCTTCTTCGGACAGATCATCAACGCGCGCACGATCCATGCCTATTACGTCTTACTGGCCGTGGCCGTCGTCGGCTTGGTCTCGCTCGCCGTCCGTGGCCGATTGGGACCGGCGCTGGTCGTGCTGCTGTTCATGTCGATGTCGTTCCAGATGCGGCGGAACATCGCGCCGTTCGCCTTCATGGCGACGCCGTTGGCCGTCGGCGCGCTGGCGGCTCTGGTTCAGCGACGAGGATCGTTGCCCGGTTTGTCCAGCCAACTAACCGGCGGCCGTTCCAACAGAGCCGCGACCGTGAGGGAGCGGTCAACGTGCCCCGCCGAAGAGCCGCCTTCTGCGCCTGGACACCGCTACGCGAACTCCAGCGCACGCGGTCGCGACTCCGCATGCAATCCTGCGGCAGCCCCAGCGCTTCGCGGCGAGACCGTGCAACCACGTCGATCGCCTGTTGCCGTGCGATGGGTCCTGACAGCCTTGACCGTCGCCTACGCCGTCCTATGCCTGACGGGCCTTGCCAGCGGCCGATTCTACTACGTCGAGCGGCGAATCACGCGAGAACTGGGCGTCGGCTACAGCGACCGGACCTTCCCCGAGGCGGCCGTTCGCTGGCTGGCGACGGCGGAGTCGCTGCGACCGAGGCTCTTCGTCGACTACTTCTCGTCGAGCAACACGCTGCTATGGCTCCCGGAGGGCCTCCGGCTCTTCGTCGATACCAATACGTTTGCCTGTCGAGACGAGACCCTGCGAACGGCCTTCGACGTGGGGCTCGGGCGCATCCCGCACGGCGAGCTGTTCGACCGTGACGGCATCAACGTCGCCCTGCTGCACGCGGGACCGGATACGCAGATGCTGATCCGCAGCCTGGCGGCGGACGCGACGCATTGGGCGCTCGTCTACGTCGATTCGTGCGCCGTCGTCTTCGTGCGACGGATTCCCGAGCACGTGCCGCTGATCCTCGCTTCCGAGCGATCCGAACAATACCTCGACGCGGCCGCCTGGATCGCCTCGACGTCCGGCCCGCGATACGCCAAGGCCCTGGCGCTCGGCGCGAAGATCAACGTGCCGATGGCGCTGGGCTGGTCGGCCTCGGCCGCGCGACTGGCCGAAGCCGCCGTCGGCCTGGCCCCGGACTACGCCGAAGCGTGGCATTACCTCGGCGTCTGCCACGGCAATCTGGGCAACCAAGCAGGCCGCGACGGCCGTTACCAGGACGCCGAGCGCGAGTACGTAGCGGCGATCGACTGCTTCAAGAAGGTGACGGCCCTTTCCCCGAACCACGGCGAAGCCGCCGCCTTCCTCCAACGCACCCAACAAGCCCTGTCGCTGCTCCGACAGGCGCAGCCCCGTCAAACGCAACCG
>CAZERK010000412.1:0-3804 GCA_964514515.1 uncultured Planctomycetaceae bacterium | reverse complement strand
CGGCCTGGCGCGCGCCGAGGGCACGGCCGAGCCCGCCCTCGCAGCCCAGGGCCATCGCCCGCAACGCGAGCCGTTCATGGCCAAGGGCGGCAGCGCCGATGAGCGTCATCCGGATGCGGATGCGAGCGCCCGCGGCGAGCAGGATGCAGCCCCCGCCGCCAAGCAACAGCACCGCCGTACCCAAGTCCTCCCCGCCGACTAGCCCGCAGACCCATCCGAGCACGGCGATGGCGGGCAACAATCCCGTCCAGAATCGCCGAATCCGTTCCTCGATCCGGGTACAATAGCCGGCCAGGAACACGACGACCGCCAGTTTCGCCAGCTCGGAAGGCTGAAAGCCCAATCCCAGCGAGGCCGGCCCAATTGCAAGCCATCGCTTAGCGCCGTTCCGCTCCTCGCCGATTAGCAGTACGAGAGCGAGCAGGACGATGGTACCGAGCAGGAGCAGCAGCCCCGGCTGAAACGCGGAGCCGCGGCGAATCCGCCAGGTCTGATGCGGGCACAGGCCGACCAGCAACAGGGCGACCAACGCCGCTGAACTGAACAGCGCCTGTCGCACGGCGGGGCTCTTCCAGATGTTCTCCGTGATGGGCGGCGCGGTCAGGCTGGCGCTCGCGGAGAAGACCATGACCACGCCGAGCGCCAGCAGGGCGGCGGCGACAATCGTGATCGCCGTGCTGCACGACGTCGGTCTGCTGGCGATCTGCAACATCACCCGCCTCCGTGCAAGCGAATGCCGGGACGCGGCCCGCTCTCAACGCAGCTTCGTCACCGTCAGGGCCAACGCGGCGAACAGCACAGCCAGCAGCCAGAACCGCGTCACGACCTGCGACTCCGTCCATCCCTTCAGGTGGAAATGGTGGTGAATCGGAGCGACAAGAAAGACGCGCTTCCCCTTCGTCGCCTTGAAGTAACCCACCTGCAGGATAACCGACAATGCCTCGATGACGAAGACGCCGCCGACGATGAAGAGCATCAGCTCCTGCCGCGTCACGATGGCCACGAAGCCGATCAGCCCTCCCAAGGGCAGCGAGCCTGTATCGCCCATGAACACCTGTGCGGGGTGGCAGTTGAACCAGAGGAAGCCCATGCACGCCCCCATCATGGCGCCGCACAGGACGGCCAGCTCGCCCGCACCCGGAACGTGCGGGTACAGGAGATATCCCGCGACCCGCTCGTCGCCGACGGCCCACGACAGCAGCATGAAGACGAAACAGCAAAGCGCCACACAGCCGCCCGCCAAGCCGTCCATGCCATCCGTCAGATTGACCGCGTTCGACGTGCCCGCGACGACGAGCACGGTGATGATGATGAAGGCCGGAATGGAGAGCAGGTAAGGATTCGACAGGTCGCCCTTGAAGAACGGGAAGTTGAAGACGCGGTAGTATTCTAACTCACCGCTGCCGGCAAACGTCTCGTGGCCCCTCGCATAGATAAAGTAGGCCAGCAAGACGCCGAGGCCGATCTGGAATAGCAGCTTCTGATAGAACTTCAGGCCGTCGCGCGTTTGCTCCTTTCCCTTCGACGTCAGCTTGAGCCGATCGTCGTACCAGCCCAGCGCCGCGAGCCACGCCAGGCAGAAGTAGGCGAGATGGACGTAGAAGACCGTCTGATCGGCGAGGAGAACGACGGCCGTCAGGATGCCCAGCAGAACCAGAATCCCTCCCATGGTCGGCACGTTCGCCTTGTGCCGCGTCAGTTCGTTGAGCGCCTTGTGGTCGAAATCGGGGACATCGCCCAGCCGCCAGCGGATCAGGTACCGGATGACCGGCCGCCCCAGGACCCAAACGACGCCGAAAGCCACCAGCAGCGCGACCATCCCGCGCAACAGCGGGTTCTGATAGCCGTAATGCCCCTCGAAGAGGTATTGGAGCAGGTGATAGAGCACGTTAAAGCCATCCCAGCGGGCGGCATCCGATACGTGGCGCGGCGCGTCGCCGACCACCGTACGCAGCCGCCGCGTCGTTCCTCCCCCTCATTGCATCGGCAAGAAGGACGCACAAACTACTTGACCGTGCTGGAGCGGCCGATCTCCATGAGCGGCTCCAACAGTTGTTCAAGCCGGACCCCCCGCGAGGCCTTGAGCAGGATCGCATCGCCAGGCTCGATCAGGCCGCCGAGCTTCTCGCTCAGGCTCTCCAACGTCGCAAAAGAGTAGATGCGCTTGGTGGCGCCGGCCGTCGCGACGACGCCGTCCGCCACGATCCGGGCGTAGGCGCCCCCCGCGATGACGACGTTCGCCGTCGAACGGCCTGCATCCCGGCCGACGGCCTGATGGCACCGCAGCGCCTCGGTCCCCAATTCGCGCATGTCGCCCAGAATCAGCACCTTCCGCCCGACGCCCGAAAGCTGGTCCATGACCTCCAGCGCCGCCCTCATGCTCGACGGATTGGCGTTGTAGGCATCGTTGATGACGGTCATGTCGCCGATTCGGAGTCGCTCGCCGCGCATGGGCGACGGTCTGACCTGCCGCAGCGCGTGAGCGATCTCCTCGTGGTCGAGCCGCAGGCGGTTTCCGATGGCGATCGCCCCCATCGCATTGACCAGATTGTGCGTTCCCAGTAGCGGAATCCAGTAGTCAAACCGATCGTTGACGCGAAAGCGCTGGCCCTCGTTCTCGACGCTAAGCCGCACAGCCCGCAAATCCGCCTCCTCGCTCAAACCGTAGGTCAGCACCGCGCATTCCTGCAACGAACGGACCGGGGCGTGCTTGGCCGCCTGATCGCTGAGGGCGATGAAACCTCGGTTGCGAAAGCAGGCCAGCAGCGAGAACTCCTCTCGCGCCACGCCGTCGACGTCTCCGAAGAACTCCAGATGCTCCTCTCCGATGCTTGTCACGACGGCCAAGTCCGGCTGAACGCTGCGGCCCAGCACGGCGCCCTCGCCGGGCTTGTTCGTCCCAATCTCCACCACGACGAACTCGTCCTGAGGTTCGACGGACAGCAGCGTCAGAGGAACCCCGACAGCGTTGTTGAAGCTGGATGGCGCGGCCTTTCCCGGCTTCTTCGAAGCGAGCACGGCGGCGATCAGGTCCTTGGTCGTCGTCTTGCCGTTGCTGCCGACCACGGCGATGACCTGGGCCGCCATCTGTCGCCGATACCATGCAGCCAGCTTGCCCATCGCCTCGACAACGTTCGCAACCTGCAGCAACCGACCGCAACCGCGAAAACGTGGAGATACCTTCGACGGCTCGCTCACCACCGCCGCCACGGCGCCGCGTTCGAGCGCTCCATCGACGAAGGCGTGGCCGTCAAACTGCTGCCCGGCGATCGCGAAGAACAGGCAGCCCTCCACGGGCTTCCGTGAATCCGTGGCCACGCCCGTGACCGTCGGCACCCGGACTTCGCCGTGGATTCGCGCCCCCATCGCGGCGGCTACTTCCTGCAACGTCAGCGTTCGCATGTCATCCTGCCCGAGCCCAACCAGAAGCAAGTTCAGAGACTCGCTTCTCTTCGTGTCTTCTGCGGGAGCGCATCGATCAGAGCCGTCCCGCCGGATTGGAATAAGGGAGCGGTCCCTGTGCTGTGCGTGGCGGCCGGGCGTTGGCCAAGCCGGCGTCCGACAGTCTGCCACGTCTTGCCGAGGCTGCCAGCCTGCGCCGCTTGTCCGTGTTGCGCCGCCTGCCCGCGTCTTGCCGAGGCCGCTAGCCTGCGCCGGTCCTCCTGCGAACCGCCCCCTCAGCCACCTCAACGTCGTCAAAATGCGTCTTATCGGTCCCGATGATCTGGTAGTTCTCGTGGCCTTTCCCCGCAATCAGAAGCGTATCACCCGGCTCCAAACGGCTGCCAGCGTAGCCGATAGCGC
>CAZERK010000411.1:0-3804 GCA_964514515.1 uncultured Planctomycetaceae bacterium | reverse complement strand
TGGGCAGATTGGCCCCGGTCGCCGACAGCCGTTCCTGCGGACCCGCCTCCGGCACGCCGCGCGTGCTGTCCGCCGTGAGATAGGAAAGATGCCAATCGGTGATGAATCGACGCAAAGCGCTGACACGAGGATGCTTGGCGAATTGCCCAAGAGTATTGACCGCCAGCATCTCGCGAGAGTCCAGTTCCTCCTGAATCCTCGTATCCTGGTCGTCTGGCAACTCGCCCGATACGACGCTGCCTTTCCCCGCCTTGAAGTCGAGGAATCGAAACGGACGACCATGTGGACCGCGTTTCCAGTGCAGCCATTCTTCTGAGACGAAAGGCCCATCGTCAACCTCCTCGATGGCCAGACGATACGTGATCAGCGGTGACTTCGGCCGCTCCCGGTACTTCAACTCGATTGAGATCGGCCCATCGCTGCCTCGGGTTCGCAGCTCCTTGAAGCGTCCCCTCTTGTCCCACGCCTTTCTCAGACCGGTGGTGAAACACTGCGAGAGGAATGCGAAGACGTCGAAGATCGTGGACTTCCCGCTACCGTTGGGTCCCAGGAAGACGGTCAAATCGGTGAGTCTCTTGAGTTCAAGGTCTCGCAGCGCACGGTAATTCTGAACCCTGAGATACTCAATGCGAGGAGGCGTTGGATCCACGTTCCTGGGTGTCATGACGCATTTCCTCATCAAGTCCGAGTTCTCATGCCGCATCTTCCGATGCAGCCAGTACGCCGCATTCTACCCTTGACACGCCGGACATTCTCTCGTCTCGCCCGGCAATCCGTGGAAGCGGCAGGGCAATCAAGCGGAAACAGAACCCGGCCAGGACGGCCCAACGAATGCAGTTGGGATAGATCGAAGCCGCCAGAGCGATTACCGGTTCAATCGACGATCCGTCGTTACGATTCCGAGCCCGGCTATGCGAGGCCCAAATCGTCTCCGGTTGTTCCGCGATCAGCATCAGATCAACTGCTGATGCGCGAGCCGCTCTACCCGCCGTGAAACACGCTCATCGCCGAGCCGATGAAGCCGGCGTCGTTGCCCAGTTCGGCGATGCAGAGCTCCGGCGGGTCGCCGAGCATCCGCGAAGAGACGTCCGCCAGGGCGGCGGCGACCGGACGACGCAACCGTTCGCCTGCTCCGCTCAGCCCGCCCGACAGGACAATCCGCTGCACGTTCAGAACGTGTTGCACGTTCGCACAAGCGACCGCAAGGTAGCGGCAGGCGTCGTTCCAGATCGAAGCGGCGGCCTCGTCTCCGGCCTCGGCGGCGTCGAGGACCCTCTCCACGCAGATCGATTCGCCTGCTTTGATCGCGTCCGAGAGACGGCTTGGCCGACCGGTCTGGACCAGCTCCCTCAGCCGTGCGACGATGCTCGTCGCGCTGGCGTAGGCCTCCAGGCAACCGTGTGGGCCGCACCCGCAGCGCCGCCCCCCGACGTGGACGATCATGTGCCCCAGCTCCCCGCCGTTTTCGTAATGGCCCCGCCAGAGCTTGCCGTCCAGAATCAGGCCGCCGCCGATCCCGGTCCCCAGCGTGAACAGCGCCATGTCGCGCACGCCTCGGCCGGCCCCGCACAAGTACTCGCCCAACGCCGCGTTATTGGCGTCGTTGTCCAGCACGCCGCGCAGGCCCGTCGCGGCCGACAGGCGGCCCACGATCGGCACGTCGCGCCAGCCGGGCAGGTTCGGCGGCGCGATGACGACGCCGCGCCGACGGCTCAACGTGCCGGGCATCCCCAGCCCGACGGCATCGGCCAGCCGAACGCCGCCCAACGGTTCTCGTCGCAGATCGTCGACCAAACGCGCGAGACGGCCGATCACGTGATCGCCCCCCTCTTCGACGCCCGTCGCCGTCGTCCGTCGGGCCAGAACGCGGCCGCCCGACGTCACGATGCCGCCCTTGACAGCCGTGCCGCCCACGTCGATGCCGATCGCCGCCTCGGAATGTGCCTCGGTCATGCCTGTCCTTCGGGTTCCAGCGAGAAGAACCGTCGCGTGTTCTCGGCCGTCCGAGCTACAAACTCGTCCCAGCCCATGCCGCGCTGCTCGGCGACGCACCGCGCCGTATGCACCATGAAGGCGGGCTCGTTCAGCCGAACGTTGCGGACAGGTTCGGGCGACAGGAACGGTGCGTCCGTCTCGACCATCAGACGGTCCATCGGCATCGTTCGCGCGACGGCCCGCAACTCGTCCGACCGTTTGAAGGTAACGACGCCCGTCAGCGAAAGCCAATAGCCCCGTTGCAGGATTTGCTCCGCCTCCGCCCGCGTTCCTGAAAAGCAATGGAAGACGACGCCGCGCAGCCTCGGGTGTTCGTCCAGCGCCGCCAGGACGTCCGCCTGGGCCTCGCGACTATGTATCACGACCGGCTTGTCAAGCTCCTCGGCCAATTCGAGATGTCGCCGGAAGACGCGCTGTTGGGAGGATCGATCCGAGAAGTTGTAATGATGGTCGAGGCCGGTCTCGCCGATCGCGCGGACTTCCGGCGCGCCCACCGTCCGCCGCAACTCGTCATCCCAGCCGGCCGGCGCCTGCGCCGCTCGATGCGGATGCACGCCGGCCGCCACGCGGATGGAGCGAAAACGCCCGGCCAACGCGATGGCTTGGCGGGCGTCGTCCAGGTCTTCGGCCACGGTGATGAACTCGCCGACGCCGGCCGCCTCCGCCCGGGCGAGGACGGCCTCGATCTGCGACGACAACGGTTCGCTGGTCAGATGGCAATGCGAGTCGATCAGATGGGCCATGTGCGCCGGCCTTTCGCGCGAGACGGCGCCGCCGAAGCTCAGGACGGCTCGGCCGGCACAAACGCCTCTTCAATATGCCGCACGTCCGCCCGTCCGTCCGGCGTCAGGACGACGCTCACGGCGTCGAACCGATAGGCACGATCCGGCGAATCGCGAGACGACAACCAATGCCGCGCCGCCCGCGTCAGCCGCTGCTGTTTGCCGAGGTTGATGTTGCCTTCCGGTGCGCTCGGCGCATCGTCCGTTCGCGTCTTGACCTCCACGAAGACGATCGTGTCGTCCGTCTCGCCGATGAGGTCGATCTCTCCGAGCGGACACGCGTAGTTGCGGGCGAGAATGCGGTAACCGGCCCGCCGCAGGTAAGCGGCGGCGGCTTCTTCTCCCATCCTGCCCAGCTTCTGTCTCGGATCACGACCCATGAGAAATGCTCTCGCAGATAATCAACCAGGATTCCGTGCTTCGACGCGAAGCGCACAGAGTGCGGCCTGATTCTGCTTCAAATCCGCTGCTTGAGAACCGCGCGTCGTATTGGCCACCCGCCGACCAAGGCCGGCGGCTCTTATGGTCTGCGGCGGCGGATTCCAGGCGCATTCGATGCCGCAACTAATCCGGGCCGGGTGCCGCCGTTGCATCAGGCCGGGCGACGACGCTGCGACAGTCGTTCCAAGCGGGTGGATCAGACAGTCGCCGCGACCTCTTCGCGTGAGGACGGCGGCCGGGTCTGGGAGGTGGACGTATCCGACGCACCGTGCGAGCCGGTCCTGCTCTTGCCGCCGGAGACGCGCCGTTCGCGCAGCTTGCGGGCCTTGCCGACGCGATCTCGCAAGTAGTACAGCTTGCTCCGACGAACCTTGCCGCGACGCTGAACCTCGACGCTCACGACGCGGGGCGACTGAAGCGGAAAGACGCGTTCGACGCCTTCGTTGTTCACGATTCGGCGAACGGTGAAGGTTTCGTTCATGCCGCTCCCCCGCCGGGCGATCACCACGCCGATGAAGGGCTGCACGCGCTCCTTGGAGCCTTCCACAATCCGCACGCCGACGGACACCGTATCGCCGATCTCGAA
>CAZERK010000410.1:1506-3820 GCA_964514515.1 uncultured Planctomycetaceae bacterium | reverse complement strand
GGTCCCTCTGGCGCAAGGCTGGCGGTCCTCGTGCCCGCAACGCCCTGTTGGAAGCCGCCCACGCGATCGTAGAGGGCGATTCAGATGCCGTCCTGCCGATTCTCTCGGACCTGATCGACAGGTACCCCGGCTATGCCGAGGCCTACCATCAGCGGAGCCAGGTTTATTACCTGTCGGGCCGGTATGAGGCGACCTTGCGAGATGCCCAGCAGGCCTTCCGGATGAATCCGCTGCACTACGGGGCCTTGGCCAACCAAGGCCATGCCCTGGCCGCCCTTGGGCGACACGCCGAGGCGCTCAACATCTACCGACAGGTCCTGAGATTGAACCCCCGCATGGCCGGCATCCGCGAGTCGATCGAATGCCTCCGCGGGCGCCTGGCCCCCGCAGAGGCGTAAGCGTCTGTTCTCGCACCCATCTCTTACGGAAGTCTGACCCACAAAGACGGCAATCCCGGCATCCCGCGTGCGAGATGGGAATCTCGCACGAGCACGGCCAGACGACTAACGGCCTTGACCTCGGTGCGGTCGTTCAGCCGCGACCCGAAGGGGAGCGCGCAAGTCGCCGTCAGGCGTTTCCCGGTGACTGCTCGCCGCAAGTCGGGCCGTCCCGTCGTTGGTCCGCCCTCGCATCCTCGTTCGCCTGCCAGATCGCCCGCAAGTAGCGAAAGTCGTAGATGCCGGTTGAATGCCCGTCGGCCCACGAGATCTGGATGCCGTAATGGCCGACCAGCCGGGCGTCGGCGAACGAGGCCGCGCGATCGACGCTCGCCGGCAGCACGGTCAACGAGATGGACCCGTCCGGCGACGCCGTTCCGACGTCTGGCTCGCTGCGATCGGCCTTGCGATCGGCGTCGCGCTCGTTCTTGCAGACGGCACAGGGACAACGCCTGCGAAGGTCTGCGAACGAGTAACGGCTGACGCAGCCGTCGGCCCACGCGATGCGCAGTCCTTCCTGACGGTCGATGTGCAGATCGACGGGACGGAACCGCGCCTCGTCGAGCAGCTTCTCCATCGCAGCCTTGATCCGGTCTTCAACCTCCATGCGCTTCGGGCCTCTTCTCGAACGGGCGACTGCCTGCATCGCCCCCCGATTACCTGCCTCCCAAGCAAGAAGGCGTTGGAGCCTGGCCGTGCCCTCCGTCATTGGCCCCTCACCCTGCCCTCTCCCCTGCGGGGAGAGGGTTCAGGCGCAGCCCCTGCCTGGCAAGCGACCACGCGTAAAGGCGGCGCCGTTCTGGATGGAGACGACAACTGACGATCAGTCGTCAACCGATCTTCGAGGCGTCGACGCCCAGCTCGCGCACGAGGAACGACCATTCGTCGGCGATTTCCTCGATCGTCATCCACGTCGGCTTGCCGGCGCCGTGGCCTGCTCGCGTCTCGATGCGGATCAGAACGGGCGCCATGCCGGCATGGCATTCCTGCAACGTCGCCGCGAACTTGAAGCTGTGGCAGGGCACGACGCGATCGTCGTGGTCGGCCGTCGTGATGAATGTCGGCGGATACGCCGTGCCGGGCTTCAGATTGTGAAGCGGGCTGTAGGCGTACAGCACCTTGAAGTCCTCGGGCGCCTCGGGGCTGCCGTAGTCCGACGTCCAAGCCCAGCCGATCGTGAACTTGTTGAAGCGGAGCATGTCCATGACGCCGACCGCCGGCAGGCAGGCGCCGAAGAGGTCCGGCCGCTGCGTCATGCACGCGCCGACCAGCGTGCCGCCGTTGCTGCCGCCCTGGATCGCGAGCTTCTTGGAGCACGTGTACTTGTTGTCGATGAGCCATTGGGCCGCGGCGATGAAGTCGTCGAAGCAGTTCTGCTTGTTGTGCAACATGCCGCCTTCGTGCCAGACGGTGCCGTACTCGCCGCCGCCGCGGATGTTCGCCAGGGCGAACACGCCGCCCATCTCCATCCAGACGGCCCGGCTGATCGAGAAGTAGGGCGTCATCGAGGCGTTGAACCCACCGTAGCCGTACAGCAGTGTCGGATTGTCGCCGTCGAGCTTCAGGCCCTTCTTGTGAACGATGAACATCGGGACGCGCGTGCCGTCCTTGCTGTGGTAGAAGACCTGCTCCGTTTCATAGCCTTCGGGCTTGAAGTCCACCTTGGGGCGTTTGTAGACCGTGCTTTCGCCCGTCGTCACGTCGTAACGGTAGATCGTCGTGGGGTAGTTGAAGCTCGTGAAGGCGTAGAAGGTCTCGCGTTCCGTGCGCTTGCCGCCGAAGCCGCCGGCCGAGCCGATGCCCGGGAACGCCACGTCGCGGACGAACCGGCCGTCGGGCTCGAAGACCTTGACTTGCGTGTAGGCGTCCTTCAGGTA
>CAZERK010000410.1:0-1496 GCA_964514515.1 uncultured Planctomycetaceae bacterium | reverse complement strand
GGAGCAGACGAGCTTGCCGCCGACCGAGCTGCAGCTCGTGAGCGTCTCCGCCGCGTGCGGGATGATCTCCTTCCAGGCGGCCCGATCCGGCTGGCGCGTGTCGATGGCGATGACGCGGCCGCGCGGCGCTTCCAGGTCGGTGAAGAACCAGAAGACCGGCCCGTCGTTGTCGATGAAGCCGTATTGCGCATCCGCATCCTTCAGCAACTCGACGACCTCGCCGCCGGCTTGCAGGTCCTTGTAGAAGACGCGGTTCTTCTCCTCCGTGCCCTTGGAGACATGGATGATGAGGTACCGCCCGTCTTCGGTGACGCCGCAGCCGAAGCCCCATTCCTTCTGGTCCGGCCGATGATAGACAAGCGCATCCTGCGACTGCGGCGTTCCCAACAGGTGGTAAAAGACTTTCTGGTAGTAGTTCAGCGCCTTCATCTCCTCGCCGGGCTTGGGCTCGTCAAAGCGGCTGTAGTAGAAGCCCTTGCAGTCCTTGGCCCAGGAGGCGCCTGAGAACTTGATCCACCGGATCTCGTCGGACAGGTCCTTGCCCGTGTCGACCTCGCGGACGCGATAGGTCACCCAGTCGGACCCGGCCCCGGCGACGCCGTAGGCCATGTGCTTGCCGTCCTCGCTGATCGAGTAGCCGGCCAGGGCGACGGTGCCATCCTCGGAGAGCGTGTTGGGGTCCAGTAGGGTCCGCGGCGTAGCGTCGAGAGCATCCGTCACATAGAGGACGCTCTGGTTCTGGAGGCCGTCGTTCTTGCTGAAGAAGTAGCGGCCGCCCTCCTTGTAGGGCACGCCGTACTTCTCGTAGTTCCACAACGTGGTCAGCCGGTCCTTGATCTTCCCGCGAGCGGGAATCTCGTCGAGGTAGGCGAACGTGACCTTGTTCTCCGCCTCCACCCAGGCCTTCGTCTGAGGCGAGTCCAAGTCCTCCATCCAGCGGTACGCATCGGCCACCTTCATGCCGTGATAGTCATCCACCTGCTCGACCTTCGCCGCCTTCGCGTAGACCATCGGAAGGTCGGCATACGTCGTCGCTTGGGAGCACCCCACGATGACGAAAGCGAAGGCCATCACGGCAACGGCGGTCGTCAGTTTACGTCTCAACATGCGCCTCTCCTGCACGGTTCAGAAATTCCTCAACCCGTCGAGATACGTGTCGCGAGTCCAGGCGGCGAGGCTGTCCGGGCCGCCACGGGAAGTCGTCTTTGCGGCTCCCGGTCCCGGCTTCGCCCATCGCGTCGGCAGACAACGCGGCAACAGAAGATTAAACGAAGAAGGCAGTATATCCTCACCGCGCCGTTCGGCTACGCCGCGCCGTCCGGCGGTCAGCTCGGCCATCGCGACGCTGCCGCATGGTCTGGAGACAAGTATCGTCCGCGACGCAGGAGGCGAAAGACGCAGGGACCGCTTGGGAAGGAGTCGCAGAGGGCGAGGGTCCGCACCGGCGGCCAGTCCGTCGCATACCCTCTGAGGGGATCTCGAATCGAGACCCTGTC
>CAZERK010000409.1:0-3823 GCA_964514515.1 uncultured Planctomycetaceae bacterium | reverse complement strand
GGTCGGACCGGTCACCAGAAAGATGCCGTTCGGCTTCTGGATGATCTTCAGGAAGCGCTCGTAGTCCTCCGGATCGAACCCGAGCTGCTGAATGCCGACGTTGGCGGACTCGGGTCGGAGAATTCGCAGGACGATGGATTCGCCGTGGACGCCGGGGCAGCAACTGACGCGGAAGTCGATCGCGCTGCCGCCGATGACCATCTTGATGCGGCCGTCTTGCGGGACGCGCCGCTCCGCGATGTCGATGCCCGACATGATCTTCAATCGCGTCGTGACGGCGTTCTGCAGCCGCTTGGGCACGTTCTCCCGCTCCAGGCAAACGCCGTCGATGCGATAGCGGACGCGCACGCGGTCGCCCATCGGCTCCACGTGGATGTCGCTCGCTCGGGTCCGGACGGCCTCGGAGATCATCATGTTGAGCAGCTTGATGATGGGGGCGTCTTCGTCGCCGGCGAGAGTTCGCTGCTTGGCGAAGACGCTGTCCTGGTCCAGCGAGGCGTCCACCGAGGCATCGAGGCTGCGCGACAACTCGTCCAGCGAACCCTCCGCGCCGGACAAGTACTTGTCGATGTAGGCTTGGATGCGGGAGGCCGGCGCGAGGGCGGGCTCGATGTCGCTGACGCCCAACCGGAACCGAAGCATGTCCAGCGTGTCGAGATCGAGCGGATCGGTGATGACGACCTTGAGCTTGCCGTTCTGGCTGCTCATCGGCAAGATCTTGTGGCTCTTGATCAGCTTCTCCGGGATCAGCGCGAGCGCGTCCGGCGGGATCGTCTTGCGGCTGATCTCCACGAACTCCATGCCGTGTTGCGCCGCCAGCGCCTTGGCGACGTCCTCGTCGGAAACGAGCTGGAGCTCGATCAAGGCCTCGCCGATCCGCTTGTTATTGTTGCGCCCGTACTCCGCGGCTCGATCGGCGTCTTCCTTGGAGACGAGCTTCCATTCCTGAAGGAGTTCGCCGAGCTTCTGTCGTTTCCTCGCCATGGTTCCTCACCGATGCCGCTGAGGGAGCCGGACCCGGATGCCGCACCGAGCGCCAAGTTCGCAGCACGTCTTCGCGAGGCCGACGCTTGAACGCCCGACGCTGTCAGCGCACGCCCCCGTCGCATCCCAGCGGGGCGCGTGCCAAGACGCCGATCCCTCCGTCAAGGTCGGCTTCATGCATCGTCGTTGGAACTCCCGCATTCCCGGCGCATTCGATGCAAAGGCCCGAGCTCTGCCCGGCCGCCCCTCTGACTGCGTAACAAGGCGCATAGCCTCGATTCTGGTTGGTGCGATACGGTAGGCTGCTCCCTCCCCACAGGGAATCTTACGCGACCTTATCAGCCCAATCAACCGCATCCGGCCGCGCGTTATCGGGGCCGCCTGCGCCATCCGTCCGCACGCCTTTCACGCAACACGCTCGTGGAGAATATCGCTATTCCGCGGCCGGGACTACGTGTAATTCAAGGGCCCGACGGGCGCCTGGCGGGAGGCGTCGCCACGGAGACTTGGCGTCCTCCACCGCCGTCGCTTGAACCTGGCGAGGCCTTGACGGCGGGGCCCGCGGCTGCGAGCGAGCGCGTCATCGAGGGCCGTCATCTAGACAAGCGGCGTGGTTCCCCCAAGGCCGCCTCACGACCCAAGCATCGGCCGCAAGGACCGACGCTGTGAGCGGACGACGTTGTATTCGCAACGGAAACACTCGCCGACCGTTCTTGTCATCCGCTGGCCGATGCCGAGAGGGTCAGGTCGTCGCGGCGGCCTCTCAGAAGGAGCTGATACGCAAGGCCGGCGACCATCGCCGCGTTGTCCGTGCAGAACTTCAAGGGCGACAGGTGCAGCAGCACGCCCTCGGCCTCGCACCGATCGGCCAACCGTTGGCGCAGGACCGAGTTGGCGGCGACGCCGCCGCCCACGACGATTCGGCGGACCCCGGCCTGCGAGGCGGCGGCCATCGTCTTCTCGACCAGCACGTCGACCACGGCTTCAGAGAATGCCGCGCAGATGTTGTTGACGTCCTGTTCCGTCAGTCTATCGAGTCCGCCGGACGTCCGTCCCGGTCCGTGTACGTGGTAGAGCACGGCCGTCTTGAGGCCGCTGAACGAGAAGTCCAGCGAGCCCGACTTCAGCATCGTCCGCGGAAACCGGACGCCGGCCGGGTTTCCGAGGCGTGCCCGTTTGTCCACGAGCGGCCCGCCTGGAAAGCCCAGCCGCAAAATCGCCGCGATCTTGTCGAACGCCTCGCCCGCGGCATCGTCGATCGTGCTTCCCAACAGGCGGATGTCGTCGTAGTCGCGGAGGGCGTACAGAGACGTATGCCCCCCCGAGACGACGAGCGAGACGGCCGGCCACGGATCGCGGTCCAGTTCGATCGCGGCGCTGGTCGCGTGCGCATGAACGTGATTGACGCCGACCAGCGGCTTGCCCCAGCACCAGGCCAGCGTCTTCGCCGCCGTGACGCCGATGAGCAGCGAACCGATCAACCCCGGCGTCCGTGTCACGGCGATGGCATCAATCTGGTCGGGCGTGCAGGCCGCCTGCGCGAGCGCCTCGCGAACCAGGGCGTCCAGTCGTTCGATATGCGCCCGGGACGCCAACTCCGGCACGACGCCGCCGTACTTGGCGTGGAGGTCGAACTGCGTGGCGACGAGGTTGCACCGGATCCGTCGGCCGTCATCGACGACGGCCACGGCCGTCTCGTCGCAGGACGTCTCGATGCCCAGAATCGTCGTCGCCTTCGCCATCACGCAGCTCTTCGTGCCTTTCGTGAACGCCCGGAATCGGGTCCCGAACCCGCTGCCTGCCAGGCAGCAGGCAGAGACAGGGCCGGCTTCGTGCTGGTGGCGGGTTTGGCCCGCATCGTCACGCGGATCGGAGGCGCCGAGCACGGATCTGTGTTACGTTCCAGAGACGAGGCTCTCCAAACGCCGTCGGGCGTCGAGGTAGTTGTAGTCGTGTTCGATGAGGAAGCCGTAGGTGCGTACGGCGTCCTGCGTCTGACCGGCAGCCTCCAGCGTCCTCGCCAGCCAGTAGTTGAGTTCCATGTAGACTGGGGCGGAAGGAGACTCCGATTCCTCGATGCCCTTCCGCAAGACGGCGGCTGCCTGGTCGAAGAAGCCCTTCTCGTGAAAGCAGCGTCCAAGGTATAGGCGGCATTGAAGCCGACAACGCCCGTCGACCTGGGCCTGCTGGAGAAGCGGGATCGCGTCGTCGAGCCGGCCGGCCGCGAAGAGCCGAGTCGCGAGCAGGAACCGGATCCGCATGTCGGACGGATATTGCTGAACGCGTCCTTCGAAGATGCGCACCTCCGTCTCGGCCTGTTGGGCGACGTACCGATCGAGCGCCGACTTGGCAGCCTGATCGCGGGGGTCCTTCCGAACCTCGGCAGCCAACTGGCGTCGGCGCCGCCCCAACTGCATCATCTGGATGTCGTCGGCCTTGAGGCGGAAGATGTAGTCGTTCGTGGCGGCGTATTCCTTCTCCAGCAGGTCGATCGCCTCGCGCTCGACCGCCTCATCGTGCAGCCGCAGCATTGTGTCGACGAGGCGGAGCAGCTTGCTGGGAACGCCGCGGTGGCCCTCCCAGTCCTCCCGCGCCCTGCGGATGAGCTCTCGCGTGCGCTCTTCCGAATGGGCCGACTTGTCCATGTCGTGCAGCTCGTGCTGGAGATCCGCGTCGCGGAGCGATTCGGTGAAGCCCTCGGCCGACGCGAAGCGGCCCTTGACGATCGTCTGCTTGCTCGTGGCGTCGCTACGGGCCTTTTGGGCCGCCGAGGAATGGGGGTAATGACTGCCCCAAATCTGGGTGGTCGCGATGTAGGCCTGCAGGATTTCCTTGGCCG
>CAZERK010000408.1:0-3824 GCA_964514515.1 uncultured Planctomycetaceae bacterium | reverse complement strand
ACTCGGGCTCAAGGAAGCCAAGGACATCGTGGACTCCTGTCCGAAGCCGGTCAAGCAGGACATCTCCAAGGAGGACGCCGAGAAGCTCAAGAAGGAACTGGAAGAAGCCGGCGCGAAAGTCGAGCTCAAGGGCAAGGCGTAAGACCGTATCTGCCGCCTGAAGGTGCGGCCGGTCCTCCTCGCAGGAGGGCTGCGCCGCTCGACGTGTGTGCGCCCGCTGGCCAAAGCCGGATGCGCATTCGGCGTGAAGCTGTGCCCTCCCTGGCGCGGCGCGGGATGCCCGCAGACCTCGCTGCCTCTCACGGCGGGCGTGTCGGTGTACCGGCATCGGGGCTGACCGCCGCGCCAGGCGCCCAACGCGCAAGGGCCGGCGGCTTCGCGTGCGGCGTGGAGGCCGCGCTCGCCGCGACGCGTCTCGCAGCGGCGCAACGGCGCGATCAATCTCCCCGAAGGCCTGCGGAACGCCTCGTTCGCGGGCCTTCTTCGTGCGCAGCGAATTTGATCGAGCATCCCAGTTGGGAAGGGCCGATCAGGCTCCCGTGGTTTCGTTCGGGGGACGCATCGTCAACGTGTCGGCGCCGTTGACCGCGCCGGTTGACTCGGTCGGCAGGAGGACGCGGACTTGGGCTCCGCCACCGGGCGACGGTCCGACTTCGATCCGGCCGTGGTGCTCGTCCATGATCTTCTTGGCGACCGCCAGCCCCAGACCGGTGCCGCCGTGGCCCTTGGTCGAGTAGAAAGCGTCGAACACCTTGTCGCCGATTTCCGGTGGGATGCCCGGTCCGTTGTCGTCGACCAGGAGCACGACCATCTTGCCGGTCGGATCACTCGACGCACGGATGCGACCGACGCCCGTTTTGGGCGGCGCGGCATCGACCGCGTTGTTGACGATGTTCATGATGACCTGCTGGATGCCGTTTTCGTCGAGCATCAGCTTCGGCATGGTGTCGCTCAGCTCGCTCTCGATAGCGACGCCCTTGTCGGCGGCGCGGGGCTGGACCGACCGCAACACATCCTTGACCAACGTGTTGAGCTGGACGGGATCGAGCTTGGGCTCCCGCCGCTTGGCGAACGCCAGCATATTCATGGCCAAGGAATAGACCTTCTCCAGGTTGCGGTCCACGACCTGCCTGCCCTGGCCGACGATGGAGAGGTCTTGCTTCCGCAGCCCCAGGCCGACGATATCTCCCCCGCCCTTGAGCCCCTGGAGGATGTTCTTGATATGGTGAGAGAGAGCGGCGACGGTCTCGCCAGCGGCGGCCAGACGTTCCATCCGCATCCGTTCCGCAACGAGCCTCGCTTCCTCGATGGCTAGCGCCGCCACGCGCGCGATGGAGACAATGAGCCGAAGCTGTTCTTCGGTATAGATGTGCCGGGCCGTCGCGCAGTCGAGGTAGATCACGCCGAGCACGTCTTCACGGGCGATCATCGGGACGCAGATGACCGATTGGAGGCCGAGGTTCTGCAGGCTGTCTCCCCGGTCTTCGCCGCTGAATCGGGCGTCGCTCATGACGTTGGAGCAGAGGATGCCTTCGCGGTTCTTAATGACGTGGTCGACGATCGTGCGGCTGGCGCGGAAGCGTTCTTTGACCGGCTCGGCATGGCGAACGGCCTCGGTTTCGAATACGCCCGTGCGGCGGTCTTTCATCAGGATGAAGCCGCGATCCGCTGGCACCTGGAAGAAGACGATGCCCAGCACGCGCTCGATGAGTTGGCGCGGGGAACTCGTCGCCCCGACGGCCTCAAGGAGATCGGAGACGACGCGCCAGGAACGGACCGCCTCCGCCGCGGCCGGCGACGCCAGAATGATGCTGTCGTCGAGCGCGGGAACGGCGTTGATGATGGCGGCGTTCGCCTCGAACGGCTCCGCCTCCAGGTCGACCCCTTGCGACAAAATCGTGGGCTCGGCCATCTGGTCTGCAGGCCGCTCCGCATTGCAGTCCCAGATCAACAGCGTGGAGCCGATCCGGATGTGGTCTCCGTGCTGAAGCGGCACGGCGCTTGCCAGCCGATTGTCGTTGACGTACGTGCCGTTCGCGCTCTTGAGATCTTCCAAGACCCAGTTATCGCCGCTCACGCGAATCTCCGCGTGACGACGGGAGACGGTGTAGTCGGTCAGGGGCACGTCGTCGCTGGCCCGGCCCAGCAGAATGCTCGGACGCGCCGGGACCGCAAAGCGGCGGCCTTTGTCAGGACCGAGAAGCACCATCAGCGTCGGCACGGGCGGACCTCTCCAAGAATCGAGCAGACGGGGCTGCGGATCTTGGCACGCGCGCCGGACACCCCCTCTGGTCGACGCGCGAAGCTCGTCGGGCTCATCGGCATCTGCGCGGCTCCCCAGAAGTTCAAGGGGCGAAGGGGCCAACGAATCGGCGGATGACGAAGAAGTCTATCCTCCGGTTAAGACTGAATCAATTCCGCGTGAACCGATAACGTTCGCAAGACCTGCCGCCTACCGAAACCAAGGGGGGCTCCCGAAAGCTCGCTGTGCGTGCTCCGTCTTACACGACGAGGGCGATTCGCCATCGCTTCCACCGCCGTGACGATGCCGCATTGCCGTCGCGATGGGTCTGCGTTCGGCCCGCCGGCGTCGTTGGTCTTTAACACCGGAGCCGAGACTCTGGTATCACGCCGTTGTTATTGGGCCTTGCTCGAGCCATCGGGCAGTATGGGCGGCAAGCAGCTTGAACTCGCAGTTCTGCAGAGAGGAGAGACATCATGTCAACAGAAAGGAGAAACACCTCGTTCCTCTCGTGGATGTGCAGGGTGCTGCCCTGCATTCTCATGGCGGCGGGCATGGCCTGTGCGCAGAATCAGGCAGCGCGGCAGGCCCCGGCCAAGGCGGCGGCCAAGGACAAAGCGGCCGTCAAGGACGAGGCGACGGCCAACGTGCTGGTGTTCTGCGATCGAACGCCGGGCTCGCTTTTCTGGGCGGATACCTGGCGGACCGTGGCGCAGAAGACGGGCGACAGACTAACGTTCACGACGACGGTCGAGGACTTCACCGATCGACTGGACTCGGGCGTCTGGTCCTACGTCATGGTTCTGGCCCGCTGGTCGTCGGGGACGCCCCCGTATGCCTCGGCGCTGCACCGGTACGCCGAGGCGCACCCGGGCCAGCGGATCGAGATGTACCTGTGGCACGATCACGGCACGCAGCCGGACGCGAACACGGCGGTGCTGGCGTCGACGGCGATGGTGACATGGCAATGCCACCAGAGCGTGATCGGCTACGCATCGGTGAGCGGCAGCGACCCGAAGGCCGGCAACGCCCGGGCCGTGGCCGGCTATGTCTTTCCCGACTTCCGCTACCAGGACGCCGACCGTCGCACCCAGGCGCCGACCGTCGTGGGGCGGTTGTCCGAGCCACCCGACGGCGACGCCGCGAGCTTGCCGGGCGTGATCCCCGCTGACGAGTGCCAATCGCAATGTGTAACCAGCTACCGAGAGGAGATCAACGTATGCAATGCCCATCACGCATATCATCTGGCCGCCTGTGACGACTTGTATGGGCCACAAGAGGGCGATCCGGGTGACCCGCAAAAGCTGGCTGAATGCATCAGGACCGCCAATGAGGATCACACCAACTGTACGAACGCCGCGGTTAACAGGTACAGCATCTGCTTGAACAAATGTGCGACGTCGACCGAGGATCCTCCCGACCCCGGCGGTCCCTGATCGGTGCGTGACGGATTGAATTGGCAGAACCTGACGCCTTGCGCGCGATCTCGCCACGCTTGCCTTCCCGCCCAGGCCGCTCGATGGCTCGAACAAGGCCGAGATGCGACATCGCCCGCACCGCTAAGGAGCGCACGACGGGGTCG
>CAZERK010000407.1:0-3836 GCA_964514515.1 uncultured Planctomycetaceae bacterium | reverse complement strand
ACCACCGCATCACCCCCCGCGTGCGGATGAGCGCGCGCTTCGGAGTACTCAACGCGCCCAGACTGAACCCCCTCGCCCCCGACAGCCTGCACGTTATTGCGTGCCACAAGCAGGAAACCACCAATCAAGAGCACGACGGCGGCCAGGAATCCGACGCCGTACAGATTCAATCTCGGCAAGCTGGTTGGCTGATCCCTTTCGCCGCGCCCGAGCACCTGGCGAACGTTGGCGCAGACCCAGCGCCAGTGCAGCGCCACGTGCAGCACCAGCAGCGCTCCAACGGCGACGGCCAGCCAGAAGTGCATGTCCCCCCAGTCGTGCCGATCCAGACCCCATAGAACCAATCCGCGCCCGCCGCCGCGCCCGCCGCTGCCCGTGGGGAGTACGTATCGCACGACCAGCCCGCTGGCAATCATGGCGAGCATGACCAGCGTGGTGATCAGGTCGATCAGTAAGTTGATCGTGTTCTTACGCACCTCACACCTTGCGATTGTGCGCCGACGCACGTTCTTCAAAACGTGGTTGACCTAGGCCGCTCGCCAGCACCACGCACATGACGAGCAAGATCAAAGCCAATGATACGTCAAACACCGTGTACGCGTAGCGCAGTGTATCCACAAGTGAACCGACTCGTAGGGACATCATCGCGCCGCTCACCACAGCGAGGGCCAGTCCGATCCCCATCACTGCGCAAAAAACCCGCTGTCGGACAGAATCCTGCTTGGTTACGGAAGCACGCTCGCGCCCCAGCACGATCACGACACTCACCAAGCCCACGAGCATCGGTGCCGCAGCAACCAGGAAGTGGTGGTTGTCCAGCCAGGCGCGCGATGGCAGCGCGTACTCACGAAGCTCCTCTTGCAGCAGCAGAGGCAGCAGCCCGACAACGATGGCAATCGTCACGAGCCAAGGCGGGACGCGCCCAAACCTGCCCCGCTCGGCCAAGCGTCCCACACCCCAACCAGCAGCCAGAGCGATGATGGCCAGCCACAGCAGGTACATCGCCGGCTTGAGGTATGTCTCGCGAAACACGCTCAACGTAACCGCCGACCGGCTCAGCCCCAGCAGTTCGAGCTGCGGCACCGTGACGGCCTGCGCGTTTTCGTCGAACGGCCGATCCACGACCGGTGCGAAGAACATGCTCGCACTTGGCGAATGGCACTCGGTGCAGCCCTTGGCGCCCAAGGCCGCGCGGGCCGGCAAGACGTCGTGCGTGTACTTGTGCATGTTGCCGTACGCGGACGCCTCCCACGGCTCGGTCGGAATCGTGCGGTACTCGGTTCCGGAGCGATACACACGGTCATCGCAGACCCAGACGACGCGTTTGCCTTCCAGCGGATAACCGATCGCCGTCAGCTGCTTGGTGACAGCCGTGATGAGCGCGTCGATCTCTTCCGGCCGATTGACTTCGATCACCTCGTCGCCGTTGTCGTCCGTGATTTTCGAGAGGTCCGCGTGTCGCTCGGGATTCTCGCGATGGGCGACCCACATCTTGCGGATGTCCGACATGCGCGGCTGCATCAAGCCGGGCTGCCCCTCGACCTCGATCCCCGGCCACGACGAATGGACGCGGTTGACCGGGTAGATCTTCCCCTTGTAACGAGCCAGCACGGGCCGAAACGCCTCGGTGGGCTTGTCGTCGTAGCCCATCATCTCCAGGAAGCCGTAGTGATTGCGATACTGGCCGCCGACGCCGTAGAACGTCCAGAGCTGTTTGCCGCCCTGGGGGACCTTCGCATCGGGATTGAAGACGTCACTCGCTTGCATCTCGATGGGCATGACCAAACGCTCGGGGATGTGGCACGTCTGGCATGCAATGCGCTCCAGGTGCAGCGGCGGCAGACCTTCATGCACGGCAATGGGCGCGCCGAACCGGCCCGTCGTGTGACAGCTTGCGCAGTCGCGAACCGTGTTATCCAGATCGTTGCGCACCTGGCCCCCGGGGTCGTCACCCTTGGCAATCTGATGGACCTCGCGGCCGTTAATGCGCGGGTCATCGGCCCGCGAGCCGGCCGGGTGGCAATCCACACACCGCATGCCCGCCCGCAGATGAACATCCGTCCGTGCGTGATAGTTTGCCCCGCGCTTCTTCCAGCCCGGCTGGGCATGGCATTGCAGGCAGGTCTCGTTGCGCGGCGATACCACGATGTGCGGCGACAGTTTGCCGTCGGCGTCGAATTTCGACGCGACATACGTCACGGTGACGCTCTCGTTCTTCGCGACGGCGCCCGCTATGGTCGCCAGGCCCGCTGCCGCCGTGGGCGCCCAACGGAAATTGAGTTGGTCGATCTGCTTGTTCCGCGCCCCGAAGTCATACTCGGGCAGCTGGCACAGCAGACAATCCGCTTCCCGCACGCCCGACGCGCTCCAGCGAGCCTTGTAATAATCACCGTCCAGGTTGTTCTCGCCGCCGGGAGTGAAGCCCGACGCCGGGTCCGCCATCCACTGGTCGTACCGCTTGCCGTCACGGTCGTATTCCAGCGGGCCGCCGCCCGGATGGCACTTGCCGCAGCCGCGCGTGATGAAATCCAACGAAGTCATGTCGATCACGTGCGAATCGTCGTTGTGCTTCGGCGACAGATAAGAGTACAACGGCGCCGGCGAGCACCAGGCCCCGCCGTAATTGCCCGGCGAGCTGACCCACTGGCAGCGTTCACCCAATACTCCGGGCCGCTGCTCATCCGCACCCTGTTGAAAGTGAAACCCCTGCGTGATCTTGTCGTAGGCGTGACACGCGCCGCACGTCTGCTTGGGCGAGTACGGCTTGTCGGTGTTCTCACCCGCGACCGGGTTGATCACGTTGCCAGCTTCATCGCGCAAGAAGAACGGCGGGCACACGTTTCCCGCCAGTCCCGGCGACCCCTCCACCTTCGAAACGGAAGTGGCAGTATGTGAAGAATCGCGATCCGATTGCTGTGCAGCGGCGAATACAGTGAACGCCGCGCACACCACCGCCATAGCAGCAATGCGAGCAGTCATCAGTGTGATTCCCTGAGGCTTCGCAAGCCAATTCACCATCATGTGCTTCCTAACGCAGCGCTTCCGCAACGTGCTCCACAACCCGTTTGGTGTGCAGCACAAGATGGGGCTCGGCCGGCTTCTTCTCGATGCCCAGCTCCGTCACATCCACATGCAGGTCCACCGGCAGCCCGGCCTTCTCCATGATCTTGCGGGCGCAATGGTCCTCGCAGCCATCGATCACGACGCGCTTCCCGGCTTTGCGGGCCCGCTCCATCTTGTCAGGGATTCCCGCTCCGACCGCCGCGATACAAAAGAGGCTGCCTTTCCCTTCCTGCATCAGGCTGACTCCCGCCCGGTTCGCGACCTGCCCGGAATGCGCCGCGCCCGCGCAAGTGAAGATCAAAGTCTCGCCGCTGTCGCCACAGCATCCGCCCGCCATGTCACACCTCGTCTTTCTGTCAAAGGCCCGTCGCACGTCGCGCGTGCGATCAGCCAAGTGATTCCATTAGCCCTTGCTTGCGGCCGTAGTCAGGATCGTCGTCAGCTCGGCTTCGCCCGGGATCTTGCCCGAGACCTTCACCTGGCCGTCGACCGCCAGGGCGGGCGTCATCATCACACCGTACTGCGTGATCTTGGCAATGTCCTTGACGTGCGTCAGCTCGTAATCGAGTCCTAGCTTCTCGGCGGCCTGTCTCACCGCTGCCTCGAGCGCGTTGCACTTCGCACAGCCTGTTCCGAGCACTTCCAGCTTCATGTGGCCATCTCCTCTATCCAGCAAATGCCCCGTAGGTCATACCCGCAATGGTCGAGAGCACGACGACCAGGGCCACGTACACAACCGTCTTTTGTGTCCCCATCACCGACCGGATGACGAG
>CAZERK010000406.1:3308-3837 GCA_964514515.1 uncultured Planctomycetaceae bacterium | reverse complement strand
GTTGCCGACCGTCGGGAGCGCGCCAACAATCTCCTGGAACTACGCGACAGCCGATCAGCAGGGCCGCTCCCATCTGGCGCGTGGTGGCGTTTGCGATCCTGGCGCGAACGGCGCGCCGCCGAGGAAACGACCCGATGCCCACCATCGAACGGATTCAGGCCATGCTGACCAAGGAGCCGGACGACGTGTTCCTCAACTTCGGGATGGCGATGCAATTGGTCAATGCCGGCCGGCTTGACGAGGCGCTCGCCCAATTCTCCAAGGTCCTCGACCTCGATCCGGGCTACGTCACGGCCTATTTCCAGAAGGGCAAGACGCTCTTGGCGCTTGGCCGTCGCGACCACGCCCGGGCCGCGCTTTTGGCCGGCATCGAAAAGGCAACTGCCTGCGGCGACCCCCACGCCAAGGCGGAGATGCAACAGGTCCTCGCGGCGCTCTAGCCATACGCCTGGGCCGCCGCCGAGCGACTCGGCGGCCGGTCAGCCATCTCCGTCGCGCATCCCCTAGGGCATTTCACGCTTGCGACTAG
>CAZERK010000406.1:0-3298 GCA_964514515.1 uncultured Planctomycetaceae bacterium | reverse complement strand
CCCGGCGCTGGGACGGCCGACGCACGGCGGAGCGGGCATCCAAGCGGCAGTTGGCGTCGGCCACCCGCCGCGGGCGGGCTGGCTCCGGGGCCGACGCTACATACAATCGTGAACCGGTATGGCCCCGCGCCCGCGAAGCGCAGCGGTTATGCCCTCAGAGAGGAATGCCTCGGGAGAAGCCGTGCATCCCTTGCACGTCGATGCCTCAAGAGCAACCGTCGCCCAGATCGATCGGCGTCTCCGCAGCCTGCTCCATGTCGGTCCATTGTAAGGCGATAAACAACGTCGAGAAGACACCCGCCAGCAGGGGGAACAAGAACACGTTCTCATACATCGCACCAGCGACGGATGCCAGGAATCCACCGGGTCGCCACCCGCTGGCGATGCCCAGCGACGCGACACAGAACCAGCCGCCGTGAAGGCCCGAGACGACCACCAGCCCCTGTCGAAACAGGGACAAGTGCGTTGCCATCGCGGCGCTGGCCCCGATCACGCCCAGCAACAGTCCAACCTGCCACGGCACGTCCGGTCCCAGCGGAATGAGCTGGGTAAGCAGGAACCCGACGATGCCGCTGATTGCGATCGACGCCCATCGTGGGTGCTTCCACGCAAGATAGGGCAGTCCCATCGCGAAGAGGCACGTCGCGGGCACGGAGGTGATGGGCGAAACCATCCCCTGCTCCTGCGTGATTTGAAGCGCTCTGCCGAGAAACAGCGCCACCGCACAGGCATCCGCCACCACCAAGTAGCGCATGATCCGCCAACCGTACAGCCCGCAAACTAGGCCGACCGCAGCCATCAGAACTGCCGCCGTCGGTCCCAGCCCGGGCAGCCGGGAGAGCACGTCTTCCACGCCGATGACCCCAGTCGGTCGCACCGCCTGAAATTGCGCAAACGATGCCGTTCATCAGGCGTCGTCCGACTGTATCAATTTACGATTTGGGGGCGTCTTTGGCAGGTGCATCAGGCTTCTTCTTTGGCAGCCGGGCCTCCTTGGCCTGCAGTATCAGACCCAGCAGCCAAAGCCCGATAGCCAGTCCGAACGGAGCGTGAGGTTTGGCGAAAAGGGCTGTTCGCACGCTCGGCCAGTGCGCACAGAGAAACGTGCAAGCGCCGAGCACCGCGACCATCGCGCCAACGAAGCCCATCCAGATGACCGAAAAAGCCCGCAGCGCGTAGAACGCGAGGACGCCTCCGATGACTGCTCCCGCGAAGGGGATTAGCCAGCCGGTTACCCCCAGGCCTTTGAGCTCCGCGGCGATCCGGGTCTTGATCTGATCCAACTGGTCTTCCCAGCTCGGGTGCAGGTTGCGTTGCTGCTGTTCAGGGCTGACCAGACCGGAGATGCCGTCTCCTTGTACCTTCGTGCCGACCTGATCCGGTGTCGGCAGGTAGCGGTGTAGGTCACCTCGGCCGAGTTGCAGGAAGGTCGCCAAGGCAAACAAGACCACGACCGAGCCGGCCGCCAGCCACCAGCGATGCGTTCGGTAGGCGAGACTGGCGACGAGTACGGCGCCGACGGCGGACGAGATGGGCCCCGGTGCATCGATGAGCTGGGAGAACTCGTAGCCCAGCCAGGCGCCGAGCGCGACGGCGAAACCCGTCACGACCATCCGGTCGGACTTCATCCCGCAAAAGACGAGAAAGAGTCCAGCGAGCACGGCCAGGATGCTGGCGATGTTCACCGCCGGCGAGTTCGGTAGCGGTGGCAGATAGTAGTGCAGCAGGTCGTGCAGCGTCGCAGTCCAGTCTTCATGATTGATCGTTGGCGTCATGGCGCAGTTCCGAGGGGGAAGGATACTTCTGTCAGCCGTCAGTGGCAACCGGCCGCTTGTACTCTTGGTAGCGCAGCCCCGCGAGCGACGCCAGCAGTCCCATCCCGTAAGCGATGTACCGGAAACCCCGCAGCGCGGTCGCACGCCCGCCGAGGAGGCCGGCAACGACTGCGCCGCCGCCGGTGAGCATCCAGACGACGCCCTTGCCGGCGATGACCGGAATTGCCCGGCTGCCGTCGAGGTCTCGGTCGATGCGTCCCATGCCGTTGCCGGTACGGAATGCCCGTCGCACAAGCCATCGAACCGTCGCGCGAGACGCTGGGATATGCTCATGGACGACGGCCTCGTCCGCCCAGACCAGCTTGTATCCCCCGCGGCTGAGTCGTCGGAAGAGGTGCGCATCTTCGCCCCCCGTCAGGGCGAAGCGGCGGTCGAACGCCATGCCGTCGTTCTGGAAGATCGATGCACGAACCAGCACGTTGCCGGTCGCCGCATGCGCGACGATCGTGCCCGTCGGCCGCCTCGGCCTTTCAAAGAGCCCGCTGCGCGCGAGCCAATCAGGTGCGGTCGGTTCGAATCTCGGCAACACCGGGCCCGCGACGGCATCGGCTTGTTGAACCTCCTGCACGGTCAGAAGCTCTTGGAGCCACGGCGGTTCTGGCGTCTCGTCGTCGTCAACAAAGGCGATCCAATCGGCCCAATCCCGAACGGTCCGCGCCGCTGCGTTGCGCGCCGGCGCGATGCCCGGCTGCGGTTCGGCGACATAATCTAGGGGCCACCGCGCCGTTTGGGCGACCCGTTTGCAGACGGCCACGGCCGAGCAGGCCGGATCGTTGTCCACGACGACGATCCGCACATCCGGCGGCGTCGACGCAAAGACCAACGTTTTCAGGCAGTCCAACAGCCGTTCGAGCTGCGCTGGTCGTCGGTAGGTCACGATACAGATGGCCACATGCATGGTCGCGCTCATCCGCCGCACGGCATTCCAGCGGCTTTGGAGGCGTCTTCTTCCTCGCCGTCTCCAGCACCGTCACGACTGCATGCCGCGAGGGAAGCCCGTCCCAGGTATGGTCTAATCGCCTTGCCAACCATGCGCGGCATCTAGACCGTGCCGTGTCGAGCAGATCGAGTCCGAAGCGGGGGCTGCTGCAGACGTCGCGGCCGATCGGATGACATTCTAGTCGCCCTTGTGTCAATCGCCGTCAATCGCCCGTCGTCACGCGGTATTCTTCATAGCGACAGCCCGCGAGGCCTGCAACCAGCCCGGCCGCGTAGCAGAAGTTCCATAGCGAGCGAGCGAGCCCTCCGGTACCGGCAACCAACACGAGCGGCAGGAGCACAAAACCGCGCAGCGTTCGCGCGGCAGACCGGCCGAGCATCCTCGTCCGACTCCGCCACGTGCGGTCGAGGTTGGTCTCGATGAAGCTCCAGGAGTTGCCGATTCGGTAGGCGTGTCGCAGGAGCCAGCCCAGGTTCGCACGCGAGGGCGGGACGGTCTCCCAGACGATGGCCTCGTCGTTCCA
>CAZERK010000405.1:0-3846 GCA_964514515.1 uncultured Planctomycetaceae bacterium | reverse complement strand
CGCGTCCGAATCGCGTATGTTGAGCACAAACGGCGAGACGAAGGGAGAATTCGTATGTTGAGGTGCGGTCTTGCGGTCTTGGTGATCGGGTTGGCTGCGGTATCGGTGTTATGGAACGCGACGGTCGTCGCGCGCCCGGACGATCGCACGCCGGGCGAGAAAGAGCAGACGATGAACGACGCCGAGAAGCAGTTTACGGTTCTGCGCGATGCCTACGTTGCGAAGTACCAGCCGCTGCAAATCCAGGCGGAGCGGACTTGGTGGGACGCGAACATCAACGGCCGCGATGAGGACTTCAAACGCGCCGAGGCCGTGCAGAAGCGATTGGTCGATTTGCACGGCAATCGGGAGGTCTTCGAGGCGCTCAAGAAGCTCCGCGACGCCGGTCAGG
The DNA here is from genome assembly GCA_964514515.1 of uncultured Planctomycetaceae bacterium. Lineage (GTDB taxonomy): Bacteria > Planctomycetota > Phycisphaerae > UBA1845 > UTPLA1 > CAZERK01. Next base: position 3,455 of record CAZERK010000405.1, on the reverse strand, counting down.
TCAAGGCTCCGTGGCTGCGGCGCGAACTGGAGCTTATGTATCTGGCGCACCTGGGCGGGCAGGGCGACCGCAAGCTGCAAGAGCGGATCGTGGAGTTGCAGTCCGAGGTCGAGAAGCTGTTCAACACGTATCGCGCCGAGGTGGCGGGCAAGACGCTCACGGAAAACGAGCTTCGAGCGATCCTCGCCGAGACGAAGGACTCAGCGGCGGCGGAGGCGGCGTGGAAGGCGTACATGGCGGTCGGGTCCAAGGTGCAGCGGCAGCTTGGCGAACTGGTCACGCTGCGCAATCGTCTGGCGCGAGAGCTGGGGTTCGACAACTACTTCTCCATGCGGATCTTCCTGGACGAGATCGACGAGGCCCAGATGTGGCGGCTGTTCGACGACCTCGACCGGCTGACCCGTGAGCCGTTTGCGAAGATGAAGCAGCAGATCGACGCCGACATGGCGGCCCGGTTCGGCATCGACGCAGCGGCCCTGCGGCCCTGGCATTACGGCGAGCCGTTCTTCCAGGAACTGGCCGGCGCGCCGGACGACGGCCTGGAGGCGGTTTACAAGCAGCACGATCTGCTGGCCTTGGCGAAGGCGTACTACGCGGGGCTGGAGTTGCCCGTTGAAGAGATTCTCGCCCGGAGCGATCTGTACGAGAAGCCCAGCAAATGCCCGCACGCCTTTGCGGCGGATATTGACCGCGCGGGCGACATCCGCATCCTCTGCAACCTGCGGCCGAATCTCTACTGGATGGACACGCTGTTGCATGAATTGGGCCACGCGGTCTACGACGTGCACATCGACCAGTCGGTGCCGTACATCTTGCACAAGGCTTCGCACGGCATCACGACCGAAGGCATCGCCCTGATGTTCGGCGCGATGTCCAAGAACGCCGATTGGCTGACCCGCGCGTTGAAGCTGCCGCCCGAGGAGGCCGGCCGGCTCGGCTCGGCGGCGTGGGAGCACCTGCGGGCGGAGAAGCTGTTGTTCGCCCGATGGGCGCAGGTGATGGTCCGTTTCGAGCACGGCATGTACGCGAAGCCCGACCAGGACCTGGGCAAGCTGTGGTGGGACCTCAAGCGGCAGTACCAGTTGCTCAATCCGCCGCAGGACGTCCATCGGCCCGATTATGCCGCGAAGATCCACGTCGTGACGGTCCCCGTGTACTACCACAACTACATGATGGGCGATCTGTTCGCGTGTCAGGTGCAGCACTACATCGCGGCGAACATCGTGAAGGTCGGCGATCCGACGGCGACGAGCTTCTACGGTCGCAAGGACGTCGGCGCGTATCTGCGGAGCCAGGTGTTCGGCCCCGGCAGCCTCGTCGACTGGCGCCAACTGACGGAACTGGCGACGGGCGAGCCGCTCTCGGCGGCGTACTTCGCCGAGCAGTTCATCCGCGGCGGGAAGCGGACGTCTTGATGGGATTCCGCGAGGCGTCCGCCACCTGCGGGCCTCGATGCGCCGTGCCAACGAAACAGCCCGCGGCTCGCGATCCGCGGGCTGTCCCGGGCAAGTGCCCTTGATGGTAGGAGCATCGTGTCACAGGCGGCGCGAAGCACGCCTGGGAATTACGGGAGCTGTGGTTCGCTCGGGTCGCGCCCGCCGGTCCCCCGAACGGCATGGGCGTCTCGATCGGTTCGGGAAAGGTGCTTGGCGAGGCAAGGAACGCTCGGAATCGACGTGCTCCTTCTTCGCCCCTCACGCAATGCTAGGCCTTCGCTCGCCTCCGCATCAAGTACGAGATCCCGTCATTCTTCAGATGCGATAGCGGACGCACAGATCGATAGCGGAGGCGCAGCTTCGAGACCCGTCGGCGCGCAGCGGGCGGTCCTTGGGGCGCAAAGGAAGAGCCCCCGACGTGGGTCGAGGGCTCCAGGATCAAGGATCAAGGCTTCTTACAGTGCTTCTTGCTGTGATGGGCTGTGCCGTGGCGGTGTCGCTGTCCCACGCCGCGTGTCCTCGTGCCGTGTCGCGTCCCGTCGCCTCAGGGTGACGACCCGGGCGGCGCTGGTTCTCAGCGGCGTCTGCGGATGAGTCCGAGCGGGATCGTCGCGGCGACCAGGCCCATCGTCGCAGGCTCCGGCACGATCAGGTGCTGGCTGCGGGGGCACGGCCCGCTTTCCAGGACGAAGGACGAAGTCACGTAGTTGCTCAGGTCGGCTGGCAGGGCGGCGAGGAACGCACCGGCGTAGCTCGCGACCGCGCTCGGACCGGTCAGGCGGAAATCGCCGCCAGACAGATCGAAGGACGACTTGTCCCAGTCCTCGACGACTTCCCAGATGGCGACCTGGAGGCCCGCCGCCTCGGCGTTGCTGGCGACGCCGCCTGCGAAGTTGTCATACAGATAGGCCGCGGCCAGGCCGTGCGTGATGGCCTCGACGGTGTTGATCGTGGCAGTGCATTCGTTCTTCATCCAGTGGTCGAGGTCCACGCAATAGGCGGTGTAGTCGATGTTGTTGAACTCGATCAGGATTTCGCCGGCCTGCACGCTAGGGCTGTTGCCGTCATTGACAAGGTTCACGGTGCTCATGTAGCCGGTCCCGACCCAGGTGATCTCCTCCGCCTGCGCCTGAATGGTGAACAGACCGGCGACGAAAGCGACCGCGAGAACGACTGGCGTGCACTTACTCATGTCCTGCTCCCTTCTTGCGTTTGGTCGGCGAGGTTCGTCTCGACGGGAAGCTCTGCCGGGCCTCGATCGCTCCGCCCTTGCGGGCGAGCCCTCAGCCTCGCGTCGATGATCCTGGAAAGCGGCAACCGTCAAGCCGGCGTGCCAGGCGCTCGCGGCGCGAAGTGTTGGACGATAATCAGGCGGCTGACGGGCGGATGGGCGGCGTTCGTGAAGATGTGCGGCTTAGAGCGAGGGTGATGCTCGTGTCGGCGGATTGCCCGTTTGCACGAACGCTCAGGCGACACGCGGCGGAGATCAAGGCCGTCAGCCGCGCGACTCCCGTGCAGGTATCGCGGGTCGCGCGGATTATCGGCAGGCGGCGTCCAGGCGACGCATCCGGGCCGTCGTCGCCGACGGCTCCATCGAGCGAGCCGCGATGCGTCTCGGAAACGACGTTCGCGGACGCGTACCTCGCAATGGCACGCGTCTGAACAGAGCCGCAACCATGAGGGAGCGGTTTCCGTGCGGGCGTCGTGACCGCTCCCTCACGGTCGCGGCTCCGCATCGGCCTATCCCGTTCGGGCGGATGCACGAGAATGCGATGGTTCGGGGGACGAGGCCTGGCTACAGCGGACGGCTTGACGGATGTGGCCCGGTCGTTCATATATAGGTGTTCGGCGGCTCATGGCGGGGCAGGGGAGTCAGGCGGCCGTTCGACTCCGTGCGGCGGGCGGAAGGCCGCGAGGTGGGCGCGAGGGCAGCCGGGGCTCCGCCGCGGGCGCGGCCGGCGGGGCGCCGGCGGGGGGGGGGCGGCGGCGGGGGCGCGGGCGGGCGAGGGGGTGCCCGAG
>CAZERK010000404.1:0-3853 GCA_964514515.1 uncultured Planctomycetaceae bacterium | reverse complement strand
CGTTCCGCGAGGCCCTTTTCTACCGCCTCAACGTCTTCCCGATCCTGCTGCCACCGTTGCGACAACGACGCGAGGATATCCCCCTGTTGGCCGAGCGGTTCATCGACGTGGCATCCGTCGAGCTCGGCTGCCCCAAGCCGACCGTCAGCGACGAGGCGATGGCGCTGCTCGCGAGCTACCGTTGGCCGGGCAACATCCGCGAGCTGCAGAACGTCGTCGAGCGAGCCGTGCTCCTGGCGGACGGGGCCGCCATCGCCTGTGCCCATCTGCCGCGCGAGAGCGTCGGCGAAGCGTCCACCGACGCACCGGCCAAGAGCGAGTCATCGCTGTGGGGCTACGAGAAAGCCCTGATCGTCAAGGCCCTGCGCGAATGCGGCTGGAACCAATCGAAGGCCGCTCGCAGCCTGGGCATCAGCCGCGACAACCTCCGCTACCGCATCAAGAAATTCGAGATCATCAAGGATGTCTGAACTCGGCGTCGTCCCGCGGGGGCGGGTCGGTCGGTCGGAACTGAGCCGACGGACTCCGTGGCGGCACGCCCCTTGCGAGGCGTTGAAGATAACGGTGGCAGGCTGTGACGGACGGTCGCCCATCACGCTCGGAGGCGTCCGGCAAGACCGACAGGCGTCCTTGGCGAAACGCGGGGGGCACGGGTGCGAGACCGGCAAGCGCACGCACGGTACGCCTCGTTGTTGCGGTTGGATGCCCGGTTCGCCCCCTGGTTGGGCGTGGTGAGGAGGTGTTGCGGCCCAAGCGAGGTTTGAATAGCATCACGTCTGCCGCAGTCGTGTCGCGGCGCCCGGGCTACGGTTGCCCGGCGCGTGGCAGCCCGGCCGCGCAACGGGACTCAGCGGTTCCACAGCTTTTTCGGAGCAACGCATCATGATCGTCGGCGTGGTCAGAGAGATTAAGTCTCATGAGTATCGGGTGGGCATGATCCCGGCTGGGGTCGCGGAGTTGAAGCAAGCGGGGCACCAGATTCTGGTGGAGCGGGAAGCGGGCAACGGTTCGGGTTTCACCGACAACGACTATCAGGAAGCCGGCGCTAGGATCGTGGACTCTGCAGAGGAAGTCTTCGCCAAGGCGGAGATGATCGTGAAGGTGAAGGAGCCCCAGCCGATCGAATGCAAGATGCTGCGGCATGGGCAGGTCTGTTTTACGTACTACCATTTCGCAGCCGACCGCGCCCTGACGGAAGGCATCCTGAAGAGCGGGTGCATCGCGGTTGCGTACGAGACGGTCCGGGATCGGCAGGGACGGCTGCCGCTGCTGACGCCGATGAGCGAGGTGGCGGGCAAGATGGCGGTGCAGGAAGGCGCGAAGTACCTCGAACGGCCGATGATGGGCCGCGGCATTTTGCTTGGCGGCGTGCCGGGCGTCGAGCCGGCGAAGGTCTTGGTGCTTGGCGGCGGCGTGGTCGGCACGTGCTCGGCGAAGGTCGCGGCAGGGCTCGGGGCGAGCGTCGTCGTGATGGACGTGAGCCTGGACCGACTCCGCTACCTGGACGACGTGATGCCGGCGAACGTGCAGACGATCTACAGCAACGCAGCGAACATCCGCGAGCACATCGCGCAGGCGGACTTGGTGATCGGCGCGGTGCTCATTCCGGGCGCCCGGTGCCCCATCTTGATCCCTCGATCTTATCTGTCGCTGATGAAGCAGGGCGCGGTGATCGTGGACGTGGGCGTCGACCAAGGCGGCTGCTGCGAGACGATTCGGCCGACGACGCATTCCGATCCGACGTACATCGTCGATGGCGTCGTCCATTACGGCGTCGCCAACATGCCCGGCGCGGTCGGGCGGACGAGCACGTTCGCCTTGACGAACGCGACCATGCCCTATGCAATCCGGCTGGCGAACATGGGCTGGCGCGAGGCGACGGCTGCGGACCCCGGACTGGCCGACGGCGTGGACGCCTACGAGGGCCGGCTGTGCAACAGGGACGTGGCGGCCACGTTTGGGATGGAATGGAAGGCCTACAAGGCCTAGGCTCGCGCGTTAGATCGTCGACCCGTCGGCGATTGGCTTTCTACGGGTTCATGGCATCCGAGGCCGCGCGCTTGTGCAGTCAGTCACGCTGTTTGCCTCTTATTGTGTGGCACGGCTGACAGCCGGTGCGGACACAGGCTATTAGCCTGTGCCACACCCTGATGCACTGATTTTGACTGACTGCACCAGGGAGCGGGTGGGCGCGATACTCTGGCGGCAGCGCCGGGGGCGTCCGCGGGCCGGCGGGGTGTGCCCGGTTGTCGCACGCTGCGACAAATCGTCGGATCGCCACCGCCGCTTGCAGGGCCGGAAGAGGCAGCCGCCTGAATCAGCCGCGGGAGGTTTCGCCATCCGTCGTTGAGTTGGATGTCGCCGTCATCATCTCGTGGCGGCGCGTTTCTCCGAGTCGCGTCGCGAGGCCCACGCGACCGTTGGCGTCAGATCGCCGGGCGATTTCGCCGGTTCGCGGAAGCTGCACGTCCGTCTTCTCGGCGAGTTCTGGGACGGGTTCATGAAGAAGAAGATCATTATTGCCGTCGTCGTCCTTGCCGTGCTGATCATCGGCATTATCGCGCTGACGCGGGCCGACATCAGCATGAGCAATCCGTGGTTGGATGGGCAGACTGAAACGGCCATCCTCGGGGATTTGGTGATCCCGGTGACGGCGACGGGGAACGTCGAGCCCGCCAAGCTCATCCAGATCAAGAGCAAAGCCAGCGGCGAGGTGCTCAAGATTCACGTTGTCGAGGGCCAGATGGTCCGCGAGGGCGAAATCCTCGTTGAGATGGATCCGGTGGACGAGAAGCGGAACGTGGAGTCCCGACAGGCGGATCTCGACCGCGCCGCTTCGGCGTTAGAGAAGGCGCGGATCACCCTGACGAATTACGAGCGCGACCTGCCGCTACAAACGAAGCTGGCCCAGGCCCGATACGAGGACGCCTTGGCGCGATTGGGGGAGGCCGAGTTCCGCTGGAACAAGATGAAGGGCTACATGGAGAGCGACATCGCCGGCGAGGTCGAAGTTGTCACGACGAAGACGTCGTACATGGCGGCCCAGGCGGCGAAGGAGCTGGCCGAGGTCGAGGTCCAACGCTGCAAGAACAACGAGGCCATCCTGCTGGATTCCGCCCGACAAGACGTGAAACAGGCCGAAGCAGCCAACCGGGCTGCTCAGAAAGCTCTGGACGAAGCCTCGCTGCGGCTCGAAGAGACGACGGTCCGAGCGCCGTCCGACGGCATGGTCTATAGCCTCATGGTGCGCGACGGCGAGATGATCCAGAGCGGCACCATGTCGCTGACCGGCGGCACGCCGTTGATGTTCCTGGCGGATACGAGGGCGATGTTCGTGATGGCCCTGATCGACGAGGCGGACATCGGCGCCATCCGGCAGATCGCGCCATCCTATGCCCGTCCCGGCGAGACCCAGAAGCTCGACGAGCAGCAATATCGCGCGTATGCGGCTCAGGCGGTTCACGGGACCGGCGCGGCGGGCGGTCCGACGACCGGAGCGGACGAGGGATCGGCGGCGGTCGATTCGAAGGCGGCCGGGTTCGAGGCAGGTCGATCGGAGCAACCTGGCTCTGAAGCGGCCGGCTCTGAGATGACAGGCTTCGGCGTGGGCGCGTCCGAGGGGAACGGCTCTGGTGCGGACGCCGCCTCGAAGAAGAGCGACGAGGTGCAACGCAGGAGGATCGGCCTGCCCGGCGAGGTGACGGTCGAAGCCTATCGCGCCGAGAAGTACGAAGGGGTCATCGAACGCATCCTGCCCGAACCGCAGCGCGTGAACAATGCCGTGGCGTTTCGCGTAAAAGTCGGGCTGGTTGGGGAGGGCCGGGAGACGCTGAGGGGGCTACACGCGGGCTTG
>CAZERK010000403.1:0-3910 GCA_964514515.1 uncultured Planctomycetaceae bacterium | reverse complement strand
GCACGTCGATCGTGAGGCCCTGATCCGAAATGAGCGGCCGTTTGCGTTAAACGTCTTCCCGTCGGGCGAGGGGCGCGTTCCCAAGCCGGCCCTGATCCTTGGGGATGACGTGGCGCAGGCGACGGTCTTCAAGAAGGCCGAGGATGGCGAGGACCTCATCATCCGCCTGTTCGAACCGACCGGCCGCGCCCGGACGACGACGGTAGTCTTGCCGTTTGCCGGCGTGAGGATGCGGGTCAAGCTGGGGGCATTCGAGATCAAGACGCTGCGATTCAACGGGCGTCGCCGCCGATTTGTAGAGACAGACTTGTTAGAAAAACCGCGGAGGCAATAGGCTCGTGAACGAACCTGTCTCGGTCGTCGTGGTTGGGATTGGAGGCTATGGCGAGGTCTATCTCTCCGCGTTGGTCGAGGAGGTGCGAAGAGGCCGCTGTTGCCTGACGGCGGCCGTCGATCCTTCGCCCGAGCGGTGTTCGCGCCTGGCGGAATTGCGGTCCCAGGGCGTGCCGATCTACTCGTCCATCGAGGAGATGCCGCCGCGCACGGCCTCTGTCGAGATCATGGTCCTTTCGTCGCCGATTCACCTGCATTGTCCGCACACGCGCCAAGCCCTGGCGCGGGGCAGCTTCGTGCTGTGCGAGAAGCCCGCCGCCGCGACCGTGCAGGAAGTCGACCAGATGATCGAGGCACGGGATCAGGCAGGACGATTTGTGGCCATCGGCTACCAATGGTCGTTCAGCAGCCCGATTCAACAACTCAAGCGGGACATCCAGGCGGGCCTGTTCGGACGGCCGCGGCGGCTCAAGAGCCTGTGCCTCTGGCCGCGCGACGCTTCGTACTATGGACGGAACGATTGGGCAGGACGCCTGCGAGACGATGGGGGCCGATGGGTTCTCGACTGTCCGCCGAACAACGCGATGGCCCACGATTTGCACAACATGCTGTACGTGCTCGGCGATCGCATCGATGCCAGCGCGCAGCCTGCCGAGGTGACGGCGGAGACCTACCGCGCCAACCCGATCGAGAACTTCGACACGGCGGCGGTTCGGGTCCGAACGGTCGGCGGCGTGGAAGTCCTCTTCTTCGGGTCCCATGCCGTTCGGGAGAACCTGGACCCCGTCTTCTTATTTGAGTTTGATGAGGCCGTAATAGGCTTTGCCGCGGGACAATCGCCGATCGTCGTGCGGTTCAACAAAGGGACCCCTCCAATCGCAACCTCGCACGGGCGATTCGCACCGGTTGCCGGCCGCTGTCAGGCGGGCCCTGGCGGAGGCTTCAGAGAGTATCCCTCGCCGTTGAGCGAGCCGCAGGCGGCCAAGCTGTCGGTCTGCTTGGACGTTCTTGCCGGCGATGGCGCGATTCCGTGCGGCCTGGAGGCGGCCAGGTCGCAGACGATCTGCGCCAACGGCATTCATGAGTCGATGCCGGAGGCGACGGCATTTCCTGCCGATCTCGTTGACCGGACGGGTGAAGGGCTGAAGCGGCTCGTCTACGTCGAGGCGCTGCCGGAGGTCTTGCAAGCGTCTTTCGACCGCGGCCTACTTCCCAGCGAACTGGGCGTTCCGTGGGCACGCCGCGGCCGAACGGTCGACGTGCGCAATTACGCCTGGTACCCCGGCGGGCGACGGCCGTAGCAAGCGGTAGCCTCAGCAGCCTGCTGCCTACGGCAGTTCCCGGTTCAATCGACGATCCGTCGTGACGATTCCGGTCCCGGCCACGCTTCAACCAGACCGTCTCTGGTCGGTCCGCGATCACCATCGGATCATCTGTTGACGCGGGCGTTCTGCTTCGTGATGCGTCGGCCACCGGTCGCGGGCGGGCACGCTCCGGGCTGGCGTCGCACAATCGTGAATCTGCATAACCTGTCCTGATGGGCCCGGCCCGCCCCGACGGAGCGAGAACCGTGTGCGTCGTAGCGCCGGGGCTGATTGGCGACGGCGGCCTTCTACCAGGGGCTTGCGCCCCTGGCTATCCCGGCGCGCCGGGACCCCTTCGGGGTGAGAACGTTGTCTCGGTTCTCGCTCGAGGGACGTCGACCGTGTCTTCCCAATACCGCCATTTCGGCGGGCCGTAGCCCGTCGAGAGATCGTCCGGTTGGAGGCCGAAGGTCGAAGGCCGGGCGGCGAAGACGTCCTTGCCTTCGTATCGCACCTTGACGACCTGCGTCGCGACGAACGACAGCTTCTTGTCAGAGAGACGGCTGTATAGGAAATAGGCGTCGGTCTCGAACGGACCGTAACGCACAGTACCCGAGTCAAACGTGTATCGCGGCCGCACGTTTTCGGTGAGCAGCTCCTTCGCCAGGGCCGTCTTGACGCACAGACAGGACCGTTGCCCGCCGACGTCGAGCTGCACGCCGAGCCCGTCGCGCGTGCCGTCGACGTCGAGCAGCCGAATCGACTCGACGAGGGGGCCGAGGTCCCGCCCGCGGTCATGTGGCACGAGGACGGTCACGAAGGTCTCGATCTGTCCGGCGTAGTAGCGGCTCGCGAGCGTCTGATAGACGGCCGTTTCGTCCTGCATGTGCCTGCGGATGGGGAACGTGCCGGCCTGGCGTATGCCGCGTTGGAGGAAGTCGATCAGCAGCGCCCGATCGTGGGGGGGCGGGCCGGCCTGGCTGGCATCGGCCGCGGTCACGAAGTAGTCCGCTCCCTGGTCGAGGACCTGCGGCGCGTGCCATAGCGTGGCGAAGGTGTAGTAGTCCGTCTCCAGGATCTTGATGATGTCAAAGACGACGAACAGGTCCTCGGGCTTGAGATAAGCGATGACGCGATCGGCGACGTAACCGTGCGTCGTGTCCGTCAGCCGCGTTCGGCTGACGTCGACGAACGGCGATGTGAAGAAGTCGATCTTATCCGTCCGGACCGGCAGGTAGGCGCCGGAGTACCGCAGGAATTCGAAGAGCGGTTGCTCCCGGTCGCGCTTCTGCCGACGCGCGACGAGGCGATTATGGAAGTAATCCGCGCGGTACGCGCCGTACGGTCCGGACGGCATGCGCTCGCGATACCCTGCGTCGTCCAGCAGCACGGCGCCCTGGTTCATCAGCAGGCAGATGCTGTTCTCGTCGGCATGTCCGTGGTGGGCTTTTTCTTCCTCAACCGGAATCGTGTTGCGCAAGTAGTCGCGGGCCAGCCGGGCGAAATCGCCCTCGTCACGATAGTTCAGCAGCAGATAGGAGGCGTCGCCGTCCCAGCCGGTTCGGAAGACGATCTTTTTCCCAACAAGGTCCTCCAGAACCTCCTCGCTCTTGGCCGGCGGCTCCTGCGGCGTCACGGAGTCGTCCGCCCAGCGGTACGCATCGAGCATCGCCACGCCATGATAGACGGGGAGCGGGCCGTTCTGCCGCGCGACGGAAGTCACGAAAATCCGCTGGGCGCCCCATTTCAGATCGCCGCGCCGATACTCGGCCGCCCCCCGCTCGAGGCAGGCGACGTATTGCGGCCAGTTCTCGTTCCAGCGGGCGTCGCCGAAGTCGGGTACCATACCGGTCGGCGAGAGGAGGTGCAGGAAGTAATCGAAGTAGTAGCGCGTCGTGACGTGGTTGAAGAGAGAAGGGTCGGGCAGGCCGTCCGCGTAACGCAGCAAGGCCCCGAGCCAGATCGGGTGATAAATCTCGCTGTCTTCCTCTGACCATCGCTCCCAACTGTCCGACGCGAGGGCCTGGGCGATCTTGCGCCATGTCGCCGCGTGCGGGTGGTCGGGCAGGGCCTTGGCGGACCAGAGCAACGCCTCCGCGCGGAGCGTAGCGCGATTCATCGGCCCCCATTCGGGAAACGTGCGCACGAAGTCCGCGCTCTCCGCGATGCTCTGTTCGATGTCCTTCCGCTGCTCGGGGAGCAGGACGGAGCTGTCCTTGATCTCGCAGTAGGCCCGACTGTAGCAGGGCAGGTGAAAGAAGTTCGTCATGGTC
>CAZERK010000402.1:0-3918 GCA_964514515.1 uncultured Planctomycetaceae bacterium | reverse complement strand
TCATCGTACACCCGGGGCATATCCGCTATCTGCGATTCGCTCGGATGCAGGGCGACGTGCTGGTCGTATCGATTACAGGCGACGCCGCGATCGACAAGGGCGACGTCCGCCCCTACATCCCCCAGGAACTGCGTGCGGAGAATCTGGCGGCCCTGGAGTTCGTGGACTACGTGGTGATCGACGAGACGCCCACGGCCTGCTCGCTGATCGCGATGATCCGGCCGGACGTCTACGTGAAAGGCCAGGAATACGCCACCAGCAAGGACCCTCGCTTCCTCGCCGAGCGACAGATCGTCGAGTCCTACGGCGGGCGTGTCATCTTCTCGAGCGGCGACGTCGTCTTCAGCTCCAGCCGGCTGGCGGAAGGCATGTTCCAGGCGCCTGTCTTCGCGGCGGAGCGGCTTCGGCTGGTGTGCCACCGTCACGGCATCCGTCTGGACGCGATGCTGGATTTCCTGGGTGCCTTTCGTGGTAAGCGGCTCCTGATTATCGGGGACCTCGTCGTCGATCGCTACGTGTTGTGCGACGCGACCGACATCGCGAGCGAGTCGCCGATGATGTCGCTCACGGAACTGGAGCAGAAGGACTACCTCGGCGGGGCGGGCGTCGTGGCGGCGCAGGCGGCGGCCTGGGGCGCCGAGCCGCTGCTCGTGACGGCCCTGGGAGAGAACGGTGGGCGCGAATCGGACTGGGCGATCAAGGCGCTCGTGGACGCCGGCGTCGTGATCCGCGCGATTCGGCACCGCCGTGAGATGCCGCGTAAAACACGGTACCTGGTCGATGACCACAAATTGTTCAAGGTGGACCGGACGCCGTTTCAACCGTTGGATTCGCTCGGCGAGCGGAAGGTGGCGGATATGCTGCTCAGCGCCGCCGCGCATGCGGACGCGGCCGTCGTCTTCGACAGCGGCTTCGGCATGATCACGCCGGGCGTCTTGCAGCACCTGGGCGGCACGTTTCGGCGCAGCATCCCCGTCCTGACGGGCGGGACGGCCGAACCGCGCGGCAGCTTGAAGTCGCTGAGGTATTTCGACCTGCTCTGCACGTCAGAACGGAAGCTGCGCGTGGCGACGAACGATTTCGGCGGCGGCCTGTCCACGCTCGCGTACCAGATGTTGGACGGCACGCAGGCGCGGCAGATGCTCGTGACGTTGGGCAAACGCGGCTTGGTCACGTTCGACCGGCCGTCGCACGATCGAGAGGCCGTCGAATGGCGCGGCCGGCTCCTGAGCGAGCACCTGCCGGCGTTGGCGGGGTTCGCCGTGGACAGCCTCGGGTGCAGCGAATCGGTCCTGACGGCGGCCACGCTCGCGGCGGCGAGCGGCGCCAGCCTGATGCAGTCGGCGTACTTCTGCTCTGCCGTGGCGGCGATTCAGGTCGGCTTGGCAGGCTGGGAGCCCGTCGGGCCGGATCAGTTGTCGGCATGGATGCAGCGGCGGCCGGAACTGGCCGAGCCTGAAGAAGGCGAACAGCCGGTCTTCGCCACCCCCGCGGCAACCGTCCCCGGCCTGTTCGATGCCTAGGACGGTCTAGGCGCAAACGCAACGCGTCGCCGTCCGGAGAATCTCGATGAAGCACGCAACCTGCGAATGCAGCCTGATTATTCCGACGCACAATCGGCACGTCGTCTTGGGCGAGACGTTGGACCGGCTGTTGGGCTTGTCTGACGGCGAGGCGGGGCTGGCGTACGAGATGATCGTCGTGGACAACGGCTCGACGGATGAGACGGCCCGTCTCGAAGGACGTTATCCGACGGTCCGTTGGATCAAGCTGGGGCGCAACATCGGCGCGGCCGCGCGGAACGTCGGGGCCGCGGCGGCGCGCGGTCGCGTGCTCGTGATGCTGGACGACGACAGTTGGCCGGCAGACGGCGTGCTGCAACGGCTCATAGCCTTGTTCGACGAACAGCCGGACGTAGGGGCCGTCGCTTGCCGCGTGCGCCTGGCCGATTGGCCGAACCGTCACGACGCCGGCGGCGTGCCGGGCATCTTCTTCAACTGCGGCGGCGCCGTGCGGCGGCAGGCCTTCCTGGGAGTCGGCGGATATCCCATAGACTTCGACTACTACGTGGAGGAATACGATCTGTGCTGCCGGCTGTGGCAGTCGGGCTGGCGCGTCGAGCCGCGGGGCGACTTGCTTGTTTGGCATCGGCGCGTCACGACGAACCGGGACAACAACCGGATGCTCCGACTGCTCGTCCGCAACAACCTGCGACTCTGGCATCGCTATGCGCCGCCGACGTTGCTGGACGATCTCGTGGAATCGACGATCGAGCGATATCGCCGCGTCGCCGTGAAGGAGAACGCGATGCGGGGCTATCTGGAGGGCCTTGCGGAAGGCCGCGCAGAAATTGCCGAAGGCCGAATTCGTCGAACGCCGTTGTCGTCCGAGCAATTGGCGTCGCTGTTCGGCCTCGATCGAGCGGCCGAGCAACTTCGGCGATGGACCGATAAGCACGAGATCGATCGCGTCGCTGTTTGGTCGAGGGGAAAAGGCTGCGAACAGTTGCTCGACGTGTTGGCGTCGCTTAGCATCGCCGTCGATGCGGTGTACGACTGCAACGTGGACGAGCGGTCTTGGCGCGGCCTGCCCCTTCGCGGCGAGGAAAAGTTCAATCCGCGTTCCGCGGACGGCATCGTCGTGGGCTCGCTCTCGCCAGGCGTTGCGGAGGATTTGTGCGGCGACCTGCGCGACCGCTTCCCGACGATTCCCGTTGCGTGCGCTTCGCCTTGGCAGTCCGTTGAGGCTTCGTTGGCGGCCGCATCCGTATAGTGCCACGCTCGTGGCATCACGTTATCACGATCACGATCCTCGGCTGTCCGAAAATCCGGACGTCGCACCTTCTGAAATACGTCCCAGAAACCGTTGGGTTCGGGCGGATGACAGGCGGAGTTGCCGCGTTTCAGGATGCAGGCTCATCAGCAACCCGCGTCGAGACGATGGACCCATCGTCGAGCGCCCGTGCGGCGAACGCGGCCCTGATGGAGAAGGCGGGTGACAGGCGTTGCGCCGGCTACGATGAGGGCGCTTGGGTCTCCAGATAGGCGCTGAGCTTTGAGCCACGCGAAAGACAAGTCCTCCGGAATCTCCTCCCTCCTGGCCGCACGGGCCCGGACGGTTCGGCGGAGGCCGCACTGCGCGCGGCCTGCCGCGGCCGGGACGATGCTGAAACTGCACCGCGAAGCGGACTGCGAGGACGTTCCTTCGTCGGCGGCGCCGGAAACGCGCGGTCGCGCGGAACACGGCGGTCTGACGGAGGCGGCCTGCGAGTTGGTTCGCAGCGGCGCGGCGTTGAATCAGATTCGGGATATGCTGAAGGATTTGACGAGCGCGGTGCGTCAATTCGAGGCTCGCCGCCGCATCCCGCTTCACGCGTTGGCCGTGCTTCAGGAACAAATCGACTCGACGCTCGACCTGGCCGAGCCGCTTGCCCAATCCGCGTCGTTGCACGACGTGTTCGTCGAAGCCGATCCGCTGCAAGGGCCACCGTCGGCGACTGATTCCCGGTCGGTGCGGATCGCGCCGGGCACGAGCACCCCGCCCGACTCGAGATCGCCCATCCCCGCGAGCAAGCGTCCTCATCCGCCGAATGCGATTCTGCCGGAGCTGCGGGCCGACGGCGCGTGCAGCGTCGAGCGATCGCCGCTCGCAGAGATTCGACGGAGAATCGACGCCGAGGTCGCGAAGATCGAGCAGCGTTCGCGGCAGATTGCCGAGTTCCTGACCGAGAAGGCACGGCCGCAGGATTACGATCTGGCGGTAGCGAAGGAGAACGCTGCGGCCACAACGGCTGGCCAGATTGACCCGGCGTTCGCATTTGAGGTTGGGCAGATCAATCGCGCCGACATTCTGCTGAACGCGTGTCCTCCGCAACCTCCCAAGCCGCCATCCAGCCGTCGCCGCCCCTCGAACGTCCGG
>CAZERK010000401.1:0-3923 GCA_964514515.1 uncultured Planctomycetaceae bacterium | reverse complement strand
CAAGGAGAACTCCAGATCGCAATCCAGTTCGACGCCGGCATCCTTGTGCTCCCGGAGCCGACGATCTCCGCCAGGCAGGCTACGCTGTCTCCCAGTTCCGAACGCTCTCGCGCAGGGCCTTGTAGCGATTCTGGTCCGTTTGACCATCGTCGATCACGTACAGTCGAAAGAGCCTGACTGCGCAGTTCGCTGACCGCCTGATAATGCTGTGTTCGATGTCAACGAGGGACACCGGTTCCGCCTCCTCATCGCGAAACACCTTGATAAGCTCGTCAGCTTCTTCGGGGGGCTGCTGCCTAGCTTCAGAGATGGACAATTCGGGGCCCCTCTTCTCGAGTCGAAGGGGCGCAGTCTCACAGTACATGAACCGCCAGAGAGGCATGTTTGCACCTCTGGCCAGTTCGCTCAAGCGGTGCTTGCAGTTCATCCTAAATTTTGTCGCCTTGGCCCCCAACGCCTCCGCCTCCTGCACGTCACAGACTTCCCTAAGCAGCTTTGCGGGGCGCCGGTCCAGGAGGGCTTTCGAAATCGTGCTGATCGCTTCGTCAGCGTCACGTGTTGCCCTCTCGAGCAGTGCATCGAGGTAGGCATCAGTGAATGTCCGCAGTCTTTCGGACTTCACGAGATCGAGGACTGCCGCCTCATCTTGTGGAAGCCCATACTCCATGGCTTTCTCCCGCTGATCGCGGATGCGGCGAATGATCTGTCTTGCAGCTTCCTCAAAGGCATAGGTGGTTTTGTGCCAATAGACAGTTCGATGCATGAAATACCGGGCAAACAGATACTGTTCTGCGGCTGGTAGCGCCTTGTCGCTAACACCAACCATGCCTTTGGGGCTGACCCGCAGGGCGTTCAACAGATAGTTGAGATCGATAGAGCCGTAGGGGACTCCTGCCGCTTGGGAGTCGCGGACGAGGTAATCAAGTCGGTCCATATCGAACGAACTGCTAATCAACTTGCTCCATTGTGAATCCGCCGCTGCGGTCCTGCCGAAGAGGTCTGCCACTCTTCCCGCCCGCTCTTGATCCCCGATCGCAGCGACGAGGTCTTGTTGGCTTCTGACGATGATCTGGCCCACTTGAACGTGTTTCGGGTACCTCGGCCCCGCCATCCATTCTTGGGATCGTCCCGGTTCGTGAATGAAGTCTTCCGCGAGCTGAACAGAATCAACACCCTCAAGGAGATGCGAATACGGATAGTGGCCTACATCGTGCAATAGCGCGGCGAGGCGCAAATCATCGATGCGCTCCTGTGACAGATAATCTAATTCGTTTTGCTTGGCTGTGTTGAGGATGCGGCCCATCACGCCAAGCACCCCAATGCTGTGCGCAAAACGTGTGTGCGTGGCGTTGGGGTAAACCAGGTGTCCCATCCCAAGTTGCTTGATGTATCGCAGCCGCTGAAAAGACGCCGTGTCGACGATCCGCCATTCCCGTGGCGTCAATTCGATGTCACCGTGGATGGAATCCACGACGATCCTGCGTCGTCTTTCATTTTGGGAGGAGCTCATGGTCCTGCAGATTGCGAAGGGCGTCCTTAATATCGTTTTCTGTGAAGTCCTTGTCGTACTTCGCAAGGAGTTCTCTGAGGGCTCCCGCGTCTGCTCTGGAGATCTGACGGCGCTCGACAAGAAAATGCACGGAGGCCAGCAACTCAAGTCGCCGTGCTTTCGAGGAGGAGTCTACGTTGGGAATTAATGGCCGGACGTGTGCCAGCCGATCCAACGCGGCCTGTTCGAGCGTCCATCCCTTGGTTTCATCGGACCCGGCGTCTATCTCAGCTTTGATGCTGAACAGGTCGCGGGTGAGCTCCGGTGAGTACGGACCGCGCAGGTACCATCGGAAGAAGTGGCCACAGTCGTGCCCCGCCGCCTTTGCCAGATAGATCGCCTTTTGGAGTATCAAGCGATCATCGAAAGTGACGAGGTCCAATGGAAGGTTCAGCGCATCGAGCGTCAGCTTCGTGCCGAGTTGCTGCCGATCCATGAGACACCTCTCGTGTTTGGTCTGTTTTAGGGCTATATCGGCATGTCGTGTCCCCGACAACAGCCAATTTGTTTTGTCATCCTCTCTTGGTCAGCGTGCGTTCGGGGCGACGCGGCAACGTACCGACCCCTTCATGGATTGTCAAGAAATGCCCGAAACGGGAAGCCTCCGTTTACCAGCGGTGTCCCTCGGGGCCCGCCGACAGGACTTGGCCATTCCCCGCCTTCGGAGGGCGGTCAGGCGTCGTCGACCTGGCGTACGCAGTCGATGACGGTGCCGTCCACCCACTTGATGGCGGCGACAACCTTCTCGCCGAGCTTCGGCGGGGCGGGCGTGCCGCCGCACATCGCGTCCACCTCGCGCTGGAGGTCGTGGATCGAGCGGATCGGCAGCTTGCTGCCTTGTACGGCGTCGATCAGGTCCTGCCGCCGCGGATTGATGGCGATGCCCCGTTCGGTGACGATCACGTCGATCAGCTCGCCCGGTCCGACCAGCGTCGTCACGCGATCGACGATCACAGGGATCCGGTCGCGGACCGACGGAATCGGCAGGATGACGCAGCCGCCGTGCAGGCAATTCTGCCAGCCGCCGATGCCGTGCAGCAGGCGGCCGTCGGAATGTGTCACGACGTTGGCATTGAAGTCCACGTCGACCTCGGTCGCTCCCAGCACGGCGACGTCCACGAACGAGCCGAAGAAGCCCTTGCCGTGCCAGTTGTAGCTGGTGAACGGCGTTGTGTCCTGGTGGTGCGGGTTGTCGCGCATCGAGCGGACGCCGTGCAGGTCGAACGTCTGGCCGTCGAGGATGTAGTCCGTCAGGCCCTCTTCCAGCATCTCCACGAGGTACTTCGTGCTGCCGCCGCGGATGAACCGGGCCTTGACGCCGGCCTCCTTCATCATCTCCTTCAGGTAGATCGCGAAGGCCAGGGCCGTGCCGCCCGCGCCCGCCTGGATCGAGAAGCCGTCCTTCATCAGGCCCGCCTCGCGGACGAACTTCGCAGTCAGCTCCGAGATGAGCAGTCGGTCGGGGCTCTTGGTGATCTCCGTCGTGCCGGAGACGATCTTCGACGGATCGCCCACGCTGTCCATCACAACGACCTGGTCGACGTTGTTGCCCTGGATTTGCCAGGGGATGCACGGGAACGGCACGAGGTTGTCCGTCACGACGATGACGTGATCGGCGTAGATCGAGTCAACCAGCCCGAAACCCACCCCGCACCACGCCGACGGACCCTTCACGCCGTTGGCGTTGCCGAAGGGATCGGCCGTCGGCGCGGCCAGCACGGCGACGTCGATATGAACCTCGCCATCCTGGACAGCCTGCCATCGTCCGCCGTGCGAGCGGAGGACACCCATGCCCCGCATCTTGCCCGTCGAGCAATAGGCGCCGATCGGCCCGTTCATGCTGCCTTCGACGCGATGAATCACGCCCTGTTCAATCAGTTCGATGAGCGGCGCGTGACACGGAAAGCATGCGCTGGGAAACCAGATCAGATCCTTGAGGCCGAGCTCGGCCGCGGCCTTGAACAGCGGCACGGCCACCTTGTCGCCGTTGCGAAAATGATGGTGGCAGGAGAGGCGCATGCCGTCGCGCACGCCGGCCTTCTGCAAGGCCGTCTTGAAGGCGTCGATGTTCGCCCGCTCACCGCCGCCCGCCGCCTGCGAGTTGGCCACGACCTTGTTGCCGTCGCGCGGGTAGTCGCCGGCACAACGAATCGGCGGGGCCGCCTTGCAGCCCGTCGGCCGGTGCTTGTTGAAGCCTTGATACGGCGTCTGCGGCTGACCATTCACGACCGTCGGGACGAGCCGTCCCGCGGCGTTCTGAACCAGTTCAACGTTGTCGGACATTCGCGGATTCCTTGAAACACCCATCAATCGCCCTGGTCTTTCCGGAAAGAAAAAGGTGTCAGGAATCGTTTCTTGAAGACGGTAGAGAAGG
>CAZERK010000400.1:0-3936 GCA_964514515.1 uncultured Planctomycetaceae bacterium | reverse complement strand
GCAGGGGGCCGGCGGTCCTTTGTCGTCCCGCGCGGCGTTTCAATGACCGCCATCGAGGTGAAGCCTGCGAGTATTTGCCTGGCTTTCGCACGACCGTCGGCGCCTGCGCGTGCGGGCCGCAGCAAGACGCGTCGAGCGGGCGTCTTGTTCCACGCGGCGCCGTCGAATGCGAGGCAGCGAACGGTCCGACTGGCGTTGTGCAGCGTGCTCCTCGGCATGCAGCTCCTTTTCGCGCAAGCCGCGATCGCTGTCTCCTTGAAGGAGGCGTACGAGGCGGCGCCGGCTGCATCGGGCTACGACAAGTACATCGTCCTGCAGACCGGCGTCACGTATGCCGGCGGGCTTTGGATCGGCGCGACGTTCGACCGAATCAGCGCCGAGTTTGTGGGCGAGGGCGCGGACGTTCGGATCGTCGGGAACGGCGCGATCATCGACCTCCAGGGCGAGGAGATTTGCTTCGCCTACTGTGCGAACCGGCTGGACATCGACAACTGCGTGATTCTCCACGGCGATATTCGGTTCCGCGGCTACGACGACGGAATCGTGTCGCTCGTGCCGACGGGCTCCGTCCGCTACGTGACGTTCTATGAGCCCCACGACTACGCCGTTCGGATGTTCCACTGCGGCAGCGACATCCTCGTGCAGCGCAACCTCGTGGTGGATACGGTCGATACCGGCCCGGACTTCATGTATCTCACGGGTTACGCCAACGACTGGCTGCCGACGGGCGCCAGCTTCGGCCTCAGTCTGGTGGCCGGCTTCGATGTCCAGGCCAACTGGTCCTACCACAGCGATCCCGTAGTGAATGCCGATCCGCTACGGCACTTCACGATCCTGTGCGACTACGGCTGAGTCGCGCCAGCCCCTTGGGCGGGCGCCGGTTCGTCGCCCTATGACAACGTGATAGGCATCGATCCGCAGTTGACCGATCCGGCGCACGGCGACTACCAGCCGCTCCCGGGCTCGCCCGCCAGGGGCTACGGATGCCGGACGTTTGGACGATCGCTTCCCGCGACGCAGGGACGGCCGCGTCCGACCGAAGGATGTGCGGCGCCGCGGACGCGCGGTGTGATGGACGCATCGGGGGCTATCTCCGAGGACACCGTCTGGAACGCCGATACCGTTCGCGTCGTCGGCGACGTGACGGTCTTGGATGGCGTCACGCTGAGCATCCAACCCGGGGTGCGTGTCGAGTTCCAAGACTATTATCGGCTTGACGCGGCGGGCACGTTGCTGGCCGTCGGCACGCCGGAGCAGCGGATCGTCTTCACAACGGATGAGCCGCAAGCCTTCGGGGTGGACGGGGCGCACACCGGTTGTTGGAACGGAATCCGCTTCGACGAGACGGCGGCGGCCAACGCGCCCTCGCGATTGGCGTACTGCGTCATCGAGTACTCCAAGGCGACGGGCGGCGGCGGCGGGGTCTGCACCTACGGCGGCGGAGCGGTGTCGGTGGTCGATTTCTCCAAGCTGACGATCGAGAACTGCATCATCCGGACAAACGTGGCGGAGTACGGCGGGGCCTTGTTTTGCTACCGCAACGCCAATCCGACGATCGTGGGGAACCTCCTCGTCGACAATCATGCCTTGCAGAACGCCGCGGCCGTCTATTGCGCGTATTCCCACCCGAAGATCGCGAACAACACGATCGTCAACAACCGTATCCACAACGAGCAGAATCCGTACAGCGAGAACTGCGCGGTGCTTAGCTTCATCTCGAAGCCTGTTTTCACCAACAACATCATCCGAGACAACGAGCCGTTCTCGCCGTACCTCGACAGTCAGATCTGGCAGAACAAGGCCTACTACACGCATTACAACGACATCGAGGACTACGAGACGGTCGGGGGGAACTTCGACGCCGAGCCGCTGTTTGCCGACCCGGGCGGCTGGGACGATCAGGGGACGCCCTCCTGGAGCGACGACGTTTGGGTGGACGGCGATCATCGCCTCTTGCCCGGCTCGCCGTGCATCGATGCCGGCGACAATGCCGCGACCGCCGCGCTCGCGACCGATCTGATCGGTTCGCCGCGTTTCGCGGACGATCCGTTCACGCCGGACGGCGGGCCAGGTCCGGCGCCTGTCGTCGACGTCGGCGCCTGCGAATACCAGGATGCGATGGTCATCGGCGACCTGAACTGCGACGGCGTGCGGGACTTCGCGGACGTCGCTGCGTTTGTCCTCGCCCTCGTTGACGCCGCGGCCTACGCGAACGCCTACCCTGATTGCGACCGCAACCGCGCGGACTGCAACCACGATCAATCCGTCGACGCACTCGATGTCGCCTTGTTCGTCTCTGTTCTGACCGGTGAATGATGCCCTTCGCGATGCCAAGGCCGCAGTGGCGAGGCACGGCTACGTTTCGTCCGGCTAAGGCGTCGAGATCTGGCGGATGCGGGCGCGCGGCCGGTCACGGACCAGGATGGTTGCCGGTGGGCTGGCGGCGCTTTCCGTGGCGCCGCGTGCTCGTGCATGGCAGATTTTGCCACGTGGGCAAAACCGGTTTGAGGCGCGGCCAGAGAGCCGTTGCCGGGCCGCAAAGGCATGATTCTGAGACTGGGCGAGGGTTGTTGGGGATTGGTGGCGTTCGCCATGGATTTGGAATCGCCCTATCGCGGCCGATGATGCGCGATTACAATACTCACGGTTGGTTTGCTAACCGGGTCGTACGTGTTCTGTTCAGGTTCCGCACTTCCTAGACTGCCTGCCCACCTTCTCGGCCGGAACTTCGGCCGCTTTCAAACGCGATCCTGAAAGCAAAACAGCGGGTCGCAGCCAGTTTTCATGAGAGAGCGTTCATGGGCAAGAAACTCTACGTCGGCAATTTGGCCTACACCGTCAGCAGCTCAGACCTTCAGCAACTCTTCGCGCCGCACGGGACGGTGGAGAGCGCCGAGGTCATCGAGGATCGTGCTGCCGGCCGGAGCAAGGGCTTCGGCTTCGTCGAGATGAGCACGGACGAAGAGGCGGCCAGCGCGATCGCCGCGCTCAACGGTCGGATGCATGGTGAGCGCGCGCTCACCGTCAACGAAGCCAAGCCGCGCGAGAACCGCAACGGCGGCGGCCGAGCCTTCAGCCGGCGCTAGGCAAGGTCGATCCGCCCTCGAGTGTCGCTTCTTAGACGCAGCCTGTGGCGGACGTGGGAGAATCGACGTGGCATCCGGCGGGAGTGCGTGTGTCGGGCGGGCGCGACGTCCCCCCGGTGCGCGGAGACCGCTGTCGCGTGCGTGCCCTGAGTCTCGCCCATCGTGTGCACGGGTGGCGCTTGCCCTGCCGGACCGAGAAGGCGGGGTGAGCGAGCCGGGACTGAGGCTTGACTGTATCGGCTCGGATCGCTGTCGGCAGAAATCGGCCGACGACGTCGGTTGCCGCATGGGAAAGAACGGCCGTGGGGGATGGGTGCGAGATCCGAGTCTCACACCAATCCGCGCGGCGGAGACGCGCAGCGGGTGTGCGCGGCGGTTGCCCCCGTAGTCCGGGCGGAGGCTTGGAGAGGGAGTCATGTCTCGGACATGGTCCGCAAAATGGAATCACCCCAAGTACTGGCGGTTGCAGGCCACGGCTTCCGACGGCTTGACCGTCACATTGGGCCGCTACGAAACCGAGGAGCAAGCAAACGCGGATTGCGAGCACTTCGCGGGACATAGTGGATATCGCAATCTCATGGTGCAGCAGATCGAGCCGAGTCCAAGACCCTCCTCGACTGAGCACAAGGCTCCATAGCATCGCGAGGTGATCCCGCGTGCGTGGTATATACCGATTCACGATTGTATGGGGCGTTCCCGGCGCGCCGGGATAGCCGACGTATCACAAAGCAGAACGTCCTCGGCAACTGGCGTCGGCCGCGGGGGGCCGACGCTAGACGCGACCGTGAAATGCTCTAGCAGGACGCTGCAAAACTCGCATTCGCCCGTTCGCAGCCTCGTTTTCAACAGC
>CAZERK010000399.1:0-3946 GCA_964514515.1 uncultured Planctomycetaceae bacterium | reverse complement strand
AACGTGATGCGCCGCCTCCGCAGATGCGGCTTCTTGTCGGACAATGCGTTGTGCGTGGGCGACGAATCTGCGACCTGCGAATCATGCCGGTCGTGCCAGCCGGATGAGCAGGACGCCGACCACCGCCCTGTGGCGAGAGACTGTGACAGCGAGAAACGGCAAGAGATGCCCGGGGAGGAGGCCCTCAGACGGCCTACTCCAGTCAGAGCCTCTCTGTTGAACCGATAACTGATTGTAATGGAATTCCTGACATCACTGCAAGCCCGCGAAGCCACAATTCCAAGCAGCTTCTCATGACTCGCCGCTCGGCGAGCCGTGCGCAGTGACAGGATCAAGACGGGGCAAAGGGTGGTTGGATGGACAAGCGCGTCCCGGGTCCTTCGGGCGCCTCCGCCCGCGTGGGTGACGGAGGCGCCACCGGGATCCCGCAGCGGCCGATCTGGCCGCTAGAGCGCTTCGTCGCACATCGGACATTCGGGCGGTGTCACGCAGTGCTCGTGCGGCGCCGTGCCGAACGAGGAGTGGCAGCTTTCAACGCAGCAGGGTTCACCGAACTGATCCGTGAAGCCCGGCGCAAAGCCCGGTGAGCAGGCGGAGCCGTAGGGCTCGTTATGGAGCCAGGGCGCCCCGGTCGTTCCGAGGTGCATCGCCGGAATGCCCTCCAGGCCGGTGTCGAGGAATCGCTGCTCGGTCGGATTTCCAACCTGCGTGAAAACGAACACGGGCTGCACGAAGAAGTCCGCGTCGTATTCGCCGCCCTGCGGACTCAACTGGGTGACCGTCATCGAGCCTTGCGGCGCCGGCACCGGCGAGAGCCCGACGCTCACGTCCCAAAGTTCCGAGCCGCCGCCCTCGTAGGTCACGGTGATCGGCTGGCAACTCACGAGGTTCAACTCAACCAGCTCAATCGGTACGGTAGCCGTCGAAGGAAGCGGCCCTGGGAAGCACATTTCGTCCAGCCGCGCCATGAACGTGTCGATGCCGCCCGGTCCGCTGGCGCTGCCCAGGTAAACCGTTCCCTCGAACGGCACGCAACCGGGGTTGAAGAAATCGGCCGGCAGCGGCGTGTCGATGAAGCCGAAGAAGGTATTGAAGTTGCAGGCCGTTGACCAGCAGTCGGTGCCCGGCGGAATGCACACAAACGGCGTGCAGATAATGTCTGCGCAGCTTGTGCCGTCCCCCTGGTAGAGGCCTCCGTCGTTTACGCAGTTGGCGTCCGTCGTGTTGTCCAGGCAGGTCGTGTCCGGCAGGCAGCATGCGCCGGTCTCCGCGGGACATGGCGTGCCGGCGCCGCCGTCGGCCAACACGAGTTGCACCATCGGCTGGATATCCGAGCCGTCGATCTTCAGGTCGCCGTTGACGTCCGCGCAATGGCTCGGAGCGGGGCTCAAGAGCTCGTCCACGAAAGCCGTGATGTCGTCGATATCCACCACGTTCGAGCCGTCCACGTCGCCCGGACACGTCGGGCAGCCCAGGAAGTTCTGTCGCTCGTCACCCGTCAACGAGAATCCAAGACTGGGTGGGATGTCCTGAGGATACTGGCTCCACAGCCCCTGCGCGATGGTGCCGCCCCCGCCGTCCAGGATCGCGTACTGGTTTGCTCCCACGTCAACGGCTAGCGACGTTTCCGTTCCGGCATAAGTCAGCGAGCACACAATCTCGATCTTGATGGCCGCCCCTTCCGGGAAGTTCACAATCGAGACGTACGTGCGCGTCGGCAGGCCGTTGAAGATGTAGTCGACGTACCAGTGCCAGTCGTTCGGCTCCACCGGCAAGTCTGTGTGGTCGTACTCGGGCACGCCGGGTACCGGCGTCACGCCCTCCGGGAAGGTCGTGCCGACCGGCTGACCGTCGCGCGTCCACGTCGACGGGCCGAACGTCGTGCCGGGCCGATTGGTATATACGCAATCCCAGACGCGCCGCAGGCACCACCAGCACGTCTGCGGGTCCGTGTTGTCCGGCTCGGAATAGTTCTTGTCACCGAGCACGTCCACCGTCAAGTAATACTGCCCAGCCTTCGGACAACGCATGACGAACGTGGTGAACGCGTGGCCGCCCGCGTCCGTACCGAAGATGCCCGAGTGCCCCAGCGGCGTGTCGTTGACCTTGTCGGGACAGCCGCCGCCCAATTCATACCAATAGGCGGAGTTGGCATGATACGTGTGCGTCTCGCGGCTGCCGTGGATGTCCACGATGAAGACCTTCTCGCCGACAAGATACGTATCCTTGTCAACGTGGACCGTCAGCAGCCAGTCATTGGGATCGAACATGCAGGTCTCGCCGGCCTCGGGGTTGTGTCCGTCGCCGTCGATGTCCTCGCCGCCGTCGAAGTCGCCGTGGCCGTTCACGGCATCGCGGCCGTCGCTGTCGCAATCGTTCTCCGATCGCAGCCCATCCTGATCCCAGTCGGAAAACGTCAAGGCGTCATTGTTGTGGCCGGGATGATACGTGTCGTGGAACGTGTAGTTGCGGATGTCGTTCTTGTCCGGCACCTCGTCGCGGTCCGTGTCGGCCTTGTTCTTGTCGCACTGGAGGGCGCGCGGGGTCCCCTCGGCGAAGTCCATGATGCCGTCGCCGTCGCTGTCGGTGGTCACGGCGGCTTCCTGCGTGCGGCCCGACACGCCGGACGTCGGCTGCAGAAAGGCGTGGGCAAAGCGCGTGGTCGAGTACCGACGTGCCCAATGCGGTGAAGGCGTCCCGGCGATAACGTAGCGATACACGTATCGGTACCAGGGGCCGTTCCAGGGGTCCTGGCTGTAGACGATCTGCACGTCGGTGCCGGCCGGCGTCGTATACTCGAAGTAGTTGTCGATGACAACCATGTGTCCGGGGACGCGCGCCATGAAGCATCCGCGGTCGTCCACCCAGCCCTTGATCTGGGCGAACGTGGGATTGGCAACCACGGTGATGGCCGCGCCATTGAGCGCCCAGGACAAGCCGTTGGCCTCCTCGGGGTCCGGAGGATCGGTCACGTTCATCTGGTAGGATACGCGATCAATCTTCAAATCGCCGCCGTAGGCGTGGTTCATCATCGCGATCGACGTCGGAACGCAGTACATCTGACCGTGTTCGCAGCCGGTGACGTCGGGCGCTCCGTTCGGATGCGGAATGTCCCAGGCGCAGTCGCCGGTCTCCGGACAACCCGGCCGCCGCGAGCCGCTCTGGTGCCAGATGCACAACAGGTTCGTGTCCTTGCGCTGATAGAGGTGTGGCGCATTGCGCGGGCCGCCGCGCAGGAGCGAGCCGTCCGGAACGCCCGAGTCCACCACGACCGACCATTCCGCGGCCCACGGCGTCGGCGATCCCGCCCCCACAGCCCGTTTGGGCTAGAAGTAGAGATCGTGAGCAAACGGTCCGACCGGCCCATACTGGGAGGACGCGAGGCCGCCGACGTTCACGGCGGGCGACGAGAAATCCAAATCGTTGTCCACCTGAAGCTCATAGCTGTCGGCGCCCGGAACGTCGCTCCAGTCAAACGTCACGCTCGTGTCGTTCGTCACCGAGCGGTTCTTCGGCGCGACCTGGATCGGATTCTCGGGTTGGTGGGCGGAACCCTGAACGTAGATCGGCCAGCCCAACACGCGCCAATCGGCCACGATGTCGCGGTCAAAGCCGTCGAAATACCGCGCGATCGTGTCCGCCGACCGTGCGTCCTGGGTATCCAGATATTCGCCGGCTGTCCAGATGCCGGCCGTCGTGGCGTAGTCGTGCGACGTGCCCGGCGTGTAGCTGCCCAGATTGCTCCACGAGACGAAATCGACGATCGTTCCGGTCCCCGGGACGCCCGCATACAGGGCGCACTCGTCCTCGTTGTCGTCAAAGAGCCCGGCGGGGCCGCCGGCGTAGTAGTGCCCGTCCCAGTCGTCGAAGTCGTCGTCGTTCGTGCCGGGGGCGAGGTGGACGGTCAGATACGTCCCGGCGGGAAGCGCCCACGGAGGAAGCAGAA
>CAZERK010000398.1:2887-3977 GCA_964514515.1 uncultured Planctomycetaceae bacterium | reverse complement strand
CGTCGGCCATCCCGGCGCGCCGGGAACGCTGCGGGGTTTCAACGGAGCAAGACTACTTCCCAATGCCCGGAGGCCGGCCGGTTCAGTTCGAGGCGGTCGGCAAAGCCCTCTGTGTTGTTGGTGCAACGGCAGGCTCAACCGCGGGAGCCTCTTCCACGGTCGGCGTCCTCTCGACCGGAGGCGTCTCGTCGAGGCGCGCGGCGTGACCGGCGGCAAAGGCCGTCGCTGCATCCGCCTTCGTCCATACGCCTATCATGCCCGCATCCTTGATCGTGCCGTCCCGGGCTTCGAGCAACTTCTTGTCATCCAGATAGCAGACAATCCGGTCGCCCACCATCGTCGCCCGGACGCCGTACCAACGGCCCGCGGTCGTCTCGATCTTAGCCGAGGCCAAGGGCTTTCGCCGTCCCGACTCGACCAGATAGAGGCAGAAGTCGCCTCCCAGGGGGCTGAATCGGCAAACGTAGTAGTTGCCTCCATCCTTGCAGCGCCAAGCCGGTCCGCCGCCCTGTTCCTCCTTGCCGCCGACCGCCTTGACCCTCACGGTCAGGTCCATGTCCTTGAAGGACGATCCGTCCGCAACCGCCAGGTTGAGCACGTCGCCGCGGTTGTCGGCCTGCGTCATCGCGAGCACCTTCTGGCCGCTCGGCGCCGACGCATCCTCAACGACCTTCCACGTCGCCGAACGCCCGGCCGGTTGCGACTCCAACCTCTTCCAACCCGACGGTATCCTGCCGATTTCGTCCGCGTCAAAATCCCAAGCGGCTTCCTCCGGCACCGCCTCACCCGACGCGTCGGGCTTCGCCTTGACGACCTCACCCATGTAGGGATCCACCCGAACATCCACGAATCCCGCGGGTCCCAGCATCCAGACGGCACACACAAACCGATCCCCCTGCCGCTCGTAGCTCATCCGCAAGGCCTTCCCCCCCTGGACGTCCCGCTCGGCCAGCCGGATCGCGTACGCCGGAGGGATCGTCATCTTCGGCATGGCCCCCAACAAGTCGCTCCGCCATTGGCGGCGTGCCTCCGCAACCGGTAGGTCGCGGGTGGTGGAGATCTTGGCTTGCGCCGCGTCGATCAGCACGTC